>JAFZRK010000125.1 GCA_017619905.1 Bacillota bacterium | reverse complement strand
GCCCGGAGGCAGAGGTTCAAGCAGTAGATGCACCTCCGCGTAGTGCCGCAGCGGTTCGAAATGCCCCACGCCGTACGCCGGCGCCGCTATGGTCTCGCGGTACGATGTCCGTCCGCGTTTTATCTTAACTTTATATCCGAAGCGGTCCTCTATGACGCTCTCCAGGACTTCCACATGGACGCGCCCCATGAACTCCGCCTTTATCCGCGACGAGCGCTCGTCCCAGGATATCCTAAGCTGCGGGTCCTCGTCCGACAGGCGCTTTATCTTCCGGAACGCCGCCCTGGGATCCGTTCCGTCCGTAAAGCTCAGCTCGTACTCCACCAGCGAACGGAGCACCGTGGCTTTAAGGTCCTTTTCCGAGCCGAGCCCCTGCCCCGCGAAGGTCTTTTCAAGGCCCGTCACCGCGGCGATCTCCCCTGGCAGCAGTTCGTCGACGGCCTCGTACCTTCTTCCGCTGTACTTCCTTATCTGAGTAACTTTTTCGCCGTCCATGACGTCACGCAGTTTGACCCGCCCGCCGGTCACTTTCATCCATGACAGGCGCACGTCCTGTTCATCCCTGCTTATCTTAAAGACCCGCGCGCCGAATTCTTCCGGCCTTTGCGGGACAGCCGCCAGAGAATACAGTCCTGCCAGCAGACCGTCTATGCCTTCCAGCTTTAGCGCAGATCCGAAGAAGCACGGAAACGCGCGTCGCTCGGAGACAAGTCTGCGCGCAGTCGGAAGCCCAATGCCGTCCGTCCTCAGGTACTCTTCCGCTGCGTAGTCCGATAGGTCCGCCAGCGTCTCGGCAAGCGCCCCTGTAATGCTGATCCCTGATGTGCCTTCTCCGTCCCGTCCGCAATCGGCAGAAAAGCCGCTGAAGTCCGCGAACCCTCCTCCCAACTGATCGCGCAGCTCCTCGACTATCTCCGCACGGCTCCTTTGGCATATATCCATCTTGTTGACCCAGACGATGACAGGCAGCCGGTATGTCCTTATCAGCTCCCAAAGAGTCGCAGTGTGGGCCTGCACCCCGTCCGGGCCGCTTATTATAAGCATCACGCAGTCCGCGGCGAACAGCACCCTCTCCGCCTCCGAGGCAAGGTCCGCGTGGCCCGGGGTGTCCATAAGCTGTATACGCGTATCCGCTGCCTGTCCGGGGCCATCCGGGGCCGTCCCCAGAGCCGCGGTCTTGAAGAACACCGTTATGCCGCGCTGCTTTTCTATGAAATGGGTATCAAAAAAAGCGTCGCCGTGATCCACCCTTCCGGGGGACCTTATGGCGCCGCTCCTGTAAAGAAGGGCTTCCGCCGTCGTGGTCTTTCCGGCGTCAACGTGCGCCAGCAGCGCAAGGGACAAAGCATCCATGTCCTCTCCTACTCCATCTTTCTGGCAAGGCCGTAGCCGGCCAGGGGCTCATCGCCGTCCCGCAGCTTCTTTATCTTCTTCATCTGATGTATTACAAGCGTAACGGAGATGATCAAGCTGAGGATGTCCGCCACCGCCTGCGAGCATGCCAGTCCGTTCACGCCGACGGTCTTGCTGAGAATGAACGCCGCCGGGATAAGGAATATGACCTGCCTGGAAAGGCCCAGTATCGTCGCCTCCACAGGCCTCCCGAGCGCCTGATACAGACCGTTTATTATCATTACCCACACGTGCGGGAACATGGTTATGCACTGCGTGCGGAGCATCAGCGTGCCTATGCGCAGGGTCTCCGCGTCCTTCTCCACATCCATGAACAGCCCCAGTATCTGAGGCGTGAATATGAACATCGCCGCGCCGAGCACCAGCGCCACTACAGCGCCTATCCCGGTGCTGGTCCAGAACGCCTTGCGAACCCTTGCGTACTTACGGGCTCCCCAGCAGTAGCCGCCTATCGGCTGAAGGCCCTGCCCGAAGCCGAGCACCGCCGACCCCACCAGACGGGCGCACTTGTTGGCCACGGACACCGCCGCAAGAGCGGAATCTCCGAAGAGCCGCGCCATGTTGTTGATGAACACCGCGGACAAGCTCATGACACTGGAACGCAGGAGCGTGGGGATGCCCATCTTGGCTATCTCTTTGTAGATCTCCCACTTGGGAGTGAAGAATTTGAACTTGAGCTCTATAAGCGTCTTTCCGCGCAGGAACGGGCTTATCAGGATGGCGAAGCTTATCGCCTTGGAAATGGTGGTGGCAAGAGCCGCGCCGCCCACGCCCATGCCGAACACGTTTATGAAGATCGGGTCCAGGATGACGTTTATGACGCAGCCGGAGACCATGCCTATCATGGAATATGTAGTGCTGCCTTCCGCGCGCAGAGTGTGGCTGCACGTTACCTCGCCCGCCGTGAACGGCGCGGAGATCAGTATGAACGTGGCATACTCCACTGCGTAGGGAGTTGCGCCTTCCGTGGCTCCCAGAAATACCACGAAGCTCTCCCTGAAAGCGTACGCTATGGCCGCCAGGAAGCTGAGCATTATCATGGACGAGAACACCGCCGTGGACGCCACCCTGCTGGCTTCGTCCTCACGCTTGGCTCCCATTAGCTTGGAGATGGGACTGGACGCGCCCATGCCGAACGCCATGGCCACGGAGCGCATAAGGTGCAGCAGCGAATCGTTGACTCCCACGGCCGCGGTGGCGGTTATGCCCAGCTGGCTGACGAAGTACGTGTCCGCCAGGTTGTACAGAGCGTCTATGAGCATGGAGACGATCATGGGCAGCGCAACGATCGGGATCACCTTAAGAAGGTTCCCGCTGATCATCATCTCTCTTCTTTCGGCCCGCCTTTCGGCAAGCCCTGCCTTTTCCGCCATGATCACCCCGTAATTCTTTGCGATAAATTATTATAGCATTATAGCGGCTCACGCGGCACAGGCCCTTGCCCGCGCACTGTGTCTATTTTTTATCAACTACACATCCGCGGCATTTACGCGGCGCCGGCGCCCGTGGTATAATCTTTTTGGCCGTACGGCCGGAGGGACCGTCATGAAGAAGCTTCTTAAAGTAATACTTTGCATACTGATCGCGATCGTCGTCATCGCTGCCGCTTACGCTGCGTACCTGTTCATCGCATCCCACAGGATAGGCGACAACACTGCGCTTACCGTAGAAGGCGGATCGGCCTCTGCGGACAGACCGGAGACCGGAAAGACCTACAAGCTCGTGTCCTGGAACATCGGCTTCGGCGCCTACGAGGACGACTACGGGTTCTTCATGGACGGCGGCACGCAGAGCTGGGCCTGGTCCAAAGAGCGTCTGGACGCAAACCTTAAAGCCATAGCCGAACGCATTAAAACGGACAAGGCGGACTTCTACTACGTCCAGGAGGTGGACATAGACTCCACCAGAAGCAACCACTTCGATGAGAGGGAATACGTAACTGCGGCCTTCGACAACTGCTGGTACACCTTCGCGCAGAACTACGACTCGCCCTTCCTCATGTATCCGCTCACTCAGCCGCACGGAATATCCCGCGCGGGTCTCATGGTGTTCTCGACCTTTAAGATCGACTCCGCGGTCCGCAGGGAACTGCCCATAGAGAGCGGCTTCTCCCAGTTCATGGATCTGGACCGCTGCTTCTCCGTAAACCGCATACCCACCGCAAACGGCAAGGAGCTGGTGCTGATGAACTTCCACCTTTCCGCATACACCTCGGACGGAAAGATCGCCTACGAGCAGCTCCGCATCATCCTGGACTGCATGCAGGAAGAATATAAGAAAGGCAACTACGTGATAGCCGGCGGCGACTTCAACAAGGACATACTCGGGGACTCCTCCGTGTACTTCGGAAAGTCGGACATAGAGTACACCTGGGCGCAGCCCATACCGCCGGAGACCTTCGACGGATACCCGGTAACTCTGGTAAAGCCGCTGAACGAAGCGTCGCCCGTGCCCTCCTGCCGCAACGCTGACGGGCCGTATCACCAGGGACAGTACGTGCTCACGATCGACGGCTTCATGGTGACGGACAACATTAAAGTGGTCGGGGCAGACGTCATCGACACGCAGTTCAAGTACTCGGACCACAACCCGGTTTATATGGAATTCATACTGAATTAGAAAGGCGCTCCCATGGTAAATGTATTCGTAGTGCACGCAGGCAGCGACTATGACTTCGTGAAAGACCGCATAGAGCCCTTCCTGCTCGGCCTTAAGACCGTGGAAGGCGAGCCCGACAATGCGGGCGGCAGCTCCAACATCCTGACGCTGGAATCCGGAAAGGCATCCAGCTGGAAAGCCGACGCCAGAAAAAAGATAAAGATGGCCCACGTGGTGATAGTGGTCTTGGGCGAGAACACTTCGGACCCCGGCAAGGAAGACACCATGGGCTGGGAGGTCGCGCAGGCCGTCAAGCTCAACAAGCAGATAATGATCTACAACCGCGGCAGGTACCCGGTCCCGTCCTACATGTACTCGGTAGACCGCTTCACGAAGCAGAACAGACCGGTCGCGGAACAGATGACGCTGCCGCAGATCAAGGAGCGCATAGACAACTACGCCAAGGGTTACTACAACATATTCTCGCCGGCCTACGAAAAGCTGGATCCGCAGAAGAAGAGCGAGCATCAGGCGGAGCTCGTGGAGCAGTACACCATGTTCCAGAAGACCTCGGAGGACCTGGTGGCCCGCAGGCAGGACGTCAACTCCTTCTACATAACCGTCAACAGCGCGCTCACCGCCATCGTGGGCATAGTGCTGGGCGTAGTCAAAGCCCCGGCGAACCTGTACGTAGTCGGCTTCATGTGCGTGGCGGGCATCATCCTGGACATCGCCTGGATAAACATCCTTACCGCCTACGGAACGCTCAACGCTGCCAAGATGAAGGTCATAAACCTCCTGGAGGAGCAGCTGCCGGTGGCCCTGTACGACGTGGAGTGGCGCATAATGAGCGACAAGCTCAACAACAGGAAATACGTATCGTTTACGAGCAGCGAAAAGCGCATACCCAAGCTGTTCGCAATAATATATTCGGTGATAATCATCGCGATCGTCGTTTACGCGATAGTAAAGCTGTAAGTGTGAACGGAGCGGCGCGCGGCTCCGGAAATAATAACGTGGACGAAAGACAGCGCAGAGAATAACTTGGACGAAAGACAGTTCGAGATAATAGCGACCTCCACCTTCGGGCTGGAGGCCGTCGTAAAAAGGGAGATAGAAACTCTCGGTTACGAAATAACGGACTCCAGGAACGGACGGCTCACCTACAAGGGAGACCTCCGCGCTTTGGTGCGCTCCAACCTGTGGCTGCGCTGCGCGGACCGCGTCTACGTAAAGATGGGCGGGTTCACCGCAAAGACCTTCGACGAACTGTTCAGAGCAACGGAGGCCCTGCCCTGGGAGGACTGGCTGCCGGTGAACGCGCACTTCTCCGTTACCGGAAGCTCCGCCAGATCCACCCTGCACAGCGTTCCCGCCTGCCAGTCGATAATAGAAAAGGCGATGATCAAGCGGCTCGGCGGCGTGTACGGCGTGGAGCGCTTCGCGAAGAACGGTCCAGTCTACGCCGTGCGTTTCATGGCGCAGAAGGACGAGTTCGTGCTTATGATAAACTCCAGCGGACCCGGCCTGCACGACCGCGGCTACCGCGTTAAGGACGTCCCCGCGCCGATAAAGGAGACCATGGCCGCCGCAATGGTGAGCCTGTCATTCTTCAAGCCCGGGCGCTTCCTT
>JAFZRK010000124.1 GCA_017619905.1 Bacillota bacterium | reverse complement strand
CTCGGACGCGTCTACGGCTGGGGCGGAAGCTTACGTTCCAACGACTGCTCCGGAGTCGTGTGCCAGATCTACAGATGCTTCGGCCTGGAACTGCCGCGCAACGGCATGGCGATCGCTAAACTGGACGACCTCGGAAAGACTTCCTGCAGCAGGATGACCGAGGAGCGTAAACGGCAGATCCTCTCAGAGATGCCCGCCGGAACTCTCCTCTACATGGACGAGCACCTGATGATATATCTTGGCATGCGGGAAGGCGTCCCTTACGCCATCAGCTCCTGCAGCAGCTATATCGATCCCGGCGACGCATCCGGCAGGGTTCAGGACGCTCACTGCGTGTTCGTCTCCGGGCTGGACCTTCTGCGCAGCGACGGAAGCACCTGGCTGCAGAGTCTGCGATACATACTGTGGAAGGATTATTGAGCCCTTCAAAACATAAAGAAAAACAATACGCCGGGCACTGGTCGTGCCTGGCGTATTTGTTTGACAAAGTAGTTAGCGGTCTTAACAAGCCATTAACGCTTTGAGTTCAAAGCCGGGAATTTTGCGATAGGCAAGGCGGCAAACTGCTGAGGAGCGGAGCGTACTTGATGTTACGTGAGCACCGAAGCAGTGAAGCCAACGAAGCATAGCGGAAAATTAACGCTTTGAGAACTGAGAAGCTTTTCTTGCTTTCTTCAGACCGTACTTCTTCCTTTCCTTCATCCTCGGGTCTCTGGTGAGGAATCCGGCTGCCTTCAGAGCCGGTCTGTTCTCCGGATCCGCCTGGCAGAGCGCCCTGGATACACCGTGGCGGAGAGCTCCGGACTGTCCGGTGGTGCCGCCGCCCTTTACGGTGGCGATGACATCGAACTTGCCTTCTGCGCCGGTGATCTGAAGAGGCCTCTTCACCTCGTTCTTAAGAAGCTCCAGCCCGCCGAAGTAATCGTCGAGGGTCTTCTTGTTGACGATGATGTTTCCTTTGCCCGGAACTAATCTTACTCTTGCGACAGAGGACTTTCTTCTGCCGGTTCCGTAATACTGCATCTTAGCCATTTTCTACCTCCCTTAAATGTCCAGCACTTCGGGCTTCTGGGCCGCATGCTTGTGATCCGGTCCCGCGTAGACCTTGAGCTTCTTGTACATCTGTCTTCCGAGAGGTCCCTTCGGCATCATTCCCTTAACAGCGTGGCGGATGATCTCTTCGGGGTCCTTGGCCTGCAGCTTTTCGAACGAGATCTCCTTGAGTCCGCCCGGATAGAGCGAATGATGCTTGTAGATCTTGTCCGTTGCCTTCTTACCGGTCACCTGCACCTTTTCGGCGTTGACTATTATTACGTAGTCTCCGCAGTCCAGGAACGGGGTGTAAGTGGGCTTTCTCTTGCCGCGGAGTATCATGGCAGCTTCCGTGCAGATGCGGCCGAGGGTCTTGCCCTCTGCATCTATCACATACCACTTGCGCTCGATCTCCGAGGGCTTTGCGATATAAGACGACATTTTTACCTCCTTTGCCTACTCCGATGAGCGCTTTGCCGCCCTCATCATTTTCGGCGCCTACTCAGATGCCAATGTCTTTGCATCGGTTTCGGCACTGCTACATTAACTTGTAACTGCATGCCTTTTCGCGCGGCAAAACCGCTGAAAAACAGCAACGCACCGATTATTTTATATATCGGCGCGTTGTTTGTCAACCTTTATTTTTCAAGCCCTGAGGACTTTTTTGCAGCGCTTCGGCCCGCGGTATCACTCCGCCGGCTCTTCCTCCTCGCTGCCCTCGATGGTAAGGATCTCGTCGAAGCCGGTGACCTCGAACACTTCCTTAACTATCTCGTTGATGTTGCGGACTATAAGGGTGCCTTCCGCAGCGTTCATCTTCTTCTGGGTGCTGAGAAGCACGCGCAGACCTGCGGAGGATATGTACTCCAGACCTGCCAGATCCAGCACTACTTCCTTGACTCCTTCAAGAGAAGAATCCAGTTCGTTCTCCAGATCGGGAGCAGTGAAAGTGTCCAGCCGTCCCTCGAGAGCTACGGTAAGCGTCCCGTCTTCCAGTGTTTTATTGATAGTCATTGTGTCTCCCTCCTTGATCAGAACTTTTTGTAGATGATCATTTCTACGTGGTCGCCCTTTATGCCGACCTTTATCTCATCCGCGATGCTTGCGACCACGGATTTTTCCAGTTCATCCCATGCCTGCGCATCGCCCTTTACGGACTTGCGGTACTCGCTCAAGCTCCAGGAAGCAGCGGATGCCGCCGACGGAGCGCCGAAACCGGGAACGAATACGCCTTTCGTCGAGTCGGCCGACGCGGGCTCGAACAGCTGCTCGAACACGTTGCGCAGACGGCCTGTCATTCCTACTACGGCCTCGTTCCTGCCGGAGCTTGAAGCGCCCAGAAGATCCTTGCGCTTCTTGCTGTCCATCTTCGTAAGAGTCTCAAGGTGCAGTTCGAACGTGTCGTCCCTGTCCTCTATGAAGAATTCCGCTTCCACCTCGCCGGTAAGGGTCCTGAACATGCCCATCATCTCCTCGCAGAGGAGACGCAGCTGGAGGCGTTCCTTGTTCGGGAGCTTCTTGTATACCGCAACGGCGTCCGCCTGACGCAGAGCTTCCGAAATGCCCTCTCCGGTGCTGTTTATCTTGATCAGATCCGATCTCATGGTGTCCTCCTGAAACGAACTAAGTCTATATTATATAATATGACATCCGCGCGTTTTTTGCAAAGCTTTTAGAGCGTTACCTTCAGGAAAGTCTTCTTGCCTTTCTTGAAGACTATGCCCTCGCCTACGTCTTCCGGCTTGATCAGCATCTTGGGATCGGTGACTTTTTCGCCGTTCATGGTAAGGCCGCCCTGCTCTATGGTGCGGAAGCCCTCGCCGTTGGACGGAACGAGGCCCGCCTGCTTTATGAGCGCCACGACGCCTATGCCTTCAGCCGGGATCTCCACCTTCCTGGTGGGAATGTCGGCCGCTCCGGCTCCGCCTCCGAACGCCGCTCTTGCAGCGTCCTGGGCCTTCTTCGCCTCTTCCTCGCCGTG
>JAFZRK010000123.1 GCA_017619905.1 Bacillota bacterium | reverse complement strand
ACTGCGTGGTGTTCGAAAGCCGTGGATATGATGTGGGTCTTCCCGGCCTTCTTTCCCGCAAGGGCGGCGGATCTTATCGCCTGATTGTCTGCCTCGCTGCCGCCTGATGTGAAGGTTATCTCTTTTGAGTCCGCGTTTATGGCCGCGGCCACGCGCGTGCGGGACCGTTCCAGCGCTTCCTTGGCGCTCTGCCCCAGGGTGTAGAGGCTGGACGGGTTGCCGAATTCCTTTTCCATGCATTCCACCATCGCGTCTATGGCGCTCCGGCTCATCCTTGTAGTTGCCGCGTTGTCCGCGTATATCCTCATGTCGTTCTCCTTTTCTATGTCCACTGAAAATATACGCTTATTTACCTACTATGTCAATAGGTAATTAGCAAAAGGCGCTTGATTTTCCTACTTACCCTGCGGTAAAATGGGTAAGACGAAAGGAGAAGCTGAAATGATCTCTACAAAAGGACGCTACGCGCTTAGGGTCATGCTGGACCTTGCCGAACACGCGGACGAGGCCCACGTCCCTCTTAAGGACATCGCCGAAAGGCAGGGCATCTCCAAGAAGTATCTGGAGATAATAGTAAAGAGCCTGGTCGAAGGCCGCCTCATCGAAGGCATAAGCGGCAAGGGCGGGGGATACCGCCTGTGCAGGAAGCCGGAAGAATACACCGTGGGCGAGATCCTGGAGCTTACCGAGGGTTCGCTGGCAACCGTAGCGTGCCTGTCCTGCGGAGCGCCGCGCTGCGACAGGGCGTCCGAATGCAGGACGCTTCCCCTGTGGTTCGAATTCGACCGCATGACCCACGACTTCTTCTACGGCAAGAAGCTTTCGGATCTGCTGGCTACTGAGTGACCGAGCAGTATAGTGATATTTGTTTTGCTGCCGCGCCTAGCGGCAGTTTTTGTTTTACACGCAGTTGACAATATGGGATATTTCCCATATAATCAATGAGGGGGATATGGGAGGAGACTATGCCGACGATCAGCCATTTTTATGGAATCATCATCGTTATGTATTTGCGCGGCAAGGAACACAATCCGCCGCATGTACACGCCATCACCCAGGATCTTGACGCGCCTTTTCTGATCGCTACCGGCGAGCTGATGGACGGTGCGTTCCCGCCAAAGGCGCAATTGATGGTAAAAGAATTCATACTCAAGTATCAAAAAGAACTGGAGGAAATGTGGGAGACTGGAGAGTATCGTAAGCTCCCGCCGATCGACTAGATGTTTCATAGAGCATGGAATCTGGAATTCAGAGAGGGCACGGTGCTGGAGCTTACTTTCCGGGACGGAAAGGTAAAGCAGTACGACATGGCGGTACTCTTCGATAAGTACCCGCAGCTTAAAGCGCTCGAGGACCGGGAGCTGTTCCTGTCCGGGAAACTTTCCGGCGGCTACGGCGTTATATGGAATGACTATCTGGATATTGAAGCTGAAACGATCTACGAGGAGGGCGTCACGGTCCGCACGGAAAGACCGCCTGTCGGGGTGGCTGTCGGAGATGCCGCGGCAGCCGCGCGCGCGGAGCGGGGTATGTCTCAGATGGAGCTTTCGTCGGTTACCGGTATAGATCAGTCGGATATTTCCAGAATAGAGCGAGGCGCCGCAAACCCCTCGGTCGGTACGCTGGAAAGGATCGCAAAGGCGCTGGATGCCAAGCTTGTGATCACATTTGAATTGAATAAATAAGCACGAATGATATACAAAAACGCCCTGCATAGCGCGGGGCGTTTTTATCTTAAAACCATCTACTTAAGGATGTATCCCATCAGGAGCTTGTAGGTGTTCTTCAGGCCGTCGACGTGGGTGCGCTCGTAGCCGTGGCTGTTGGCGGTGCCGGGACCTATGGCCGCGTGCCTTACGTCATGGCCGGCCACCACGCTGGTGTCTCCGTCGGAGCCGTAGTGGGGCGTGAACACGTCTATAACGTGGTCCGCTCCGCATTTTTCCGCGGCCGCCTTAAGCTCGTTGGTCATTACCCAGTGGTACGGGAAGCGCGAATCCTTGGCGAATATTGAGACCTTCTTCTCATCCGAGGTCTGGTCCGGGCCGACAGGCGCAATGTCTATGGCCAGCACGTCGCGCACGTCGCCCGGCAGCCAGGAGGTGCCGTGGCCTATCTCCTCGTAGACAGAGAAGTACGCGTACACCTTGCGGGCCAGCTCCGCGCCGGAATCCCTGACCGCCTTGATCGCTGTAAGCAGCACGGCCGCGCAGGCCTTGTCGTCGATGAAGTGAGATTTAACGTAGCCGTTTGAGACCGTAAAGCGCGGGTCCAGAGCGATCATGTCGCCGGTGTCTATGCCCAGCTTTCGGGTATCCTCGGCGGTCTTTACGTCCTCGTCCAGGACCACGCAGACGTTGCTGCGGAAGTCGCCCGGCTTGTCGCGCAGTTCCTCCTCCGTGACGTGTATGGAGTTGGGGGTGCGGCAGACCGTCCCCGTAAACACGCCGCCTTTTCTGGTGTGGACGCGCACGTTGTCCATGACGCAGTAGAACGGATACAGGCCGCCCACCGGGCAGACGTTGAGCGTGCCGTCCGGGTTGATCTTTCGCACCATAAGACCTATGTCATCCACATGAGCCGTTACAGCCAGCGCGTTTCCTTCGCCGCCGATCTCCGCAATGACGCCGCCCTTGTGGGTCTTTACGGGTTCGCAGCCCAGCTCCTTAAGTATGACGCAGACCAGGTCCTGGATCTCCTCGGACTGGCCGGTGGTGCTGTCGCAGGCGAGCAGCCGCTCGAATGTCTTTAAACAGTATTTTTCGTCGAAGCACTTCATAGTTATCTCCTTTGCCTCGTTGGTCTCTTCGTTGTCCGGCGCTGGCCGGCGTCTTTTTTTCGCTATCAATTATATAGCCGCGACGCGCTTTTCTCAAGTGCGCAGGTTTGAACAACAGCGGCCTGTGTGATAAAATAAAATGTCAGAATGTGCGGCCTGCGCGGACCTGCAGCCAGATCCGGCGGACCGCACGAACCGACCGATATAACAAAACGGCAATACAAAGGGTTAAAACTATGACTGTTCAGCAGGTACTTTATCACTTCCAGCACCGGCTCCTGCCGATGTGGTTCTACGACTCCCCGAAGGAGTTCGTGGGCGTCCTGTCCGAGAAGGATACCGCGCTCTTCGAGATACTCAGCGAGCTCCTGGCCCGCGGCGAGGTGGAGAACACTTTCCGCGCCGGCGAGTTCAAGGCCGAGCCGGTGGAGGTGAGCGACGACGCCATGGCATTAAGGATAAAGTATCCCAAGCCGCAGGACGCGCCGCTTTGCTTCGGAGCAATCTGCTTCTTCAATAAGGATTTCGACAAGCTGGCGTTCTACACCATCGAGAAGGGCGAGGACCTGGAAGGCGGCTTCCCGGTGCTCTGCTCATGGGACGAGGACGGCAGCCACTCCAACTACGGCAAGGTGTCGCCGGACCCGGACGAGCAGCTGGTGGAGTGCGTCGACAACTACCTGGGCATAGGCAAATAGGCCCGGAGCAGCGTATAGATCCGATATAGTTCACACATAATGATCCAGCAGATAGACGACAGCATATACTGCATAAAGGTGCCCCTGGCCGGAAGCGCGCTGGGGTCGCTCAACTCGTACTTCTTCCGCGGCGCGGAGGAAGATTTTCTGATGGACACGGGCTTCAACACCGCTGCCTGCGAGGAGTCTCTGTGCGGCTCGCTCAAGGATCTGGGCGCCGATATCAGCAGGATCAACATAATAAACACGCACCTGCACGCGGACCACACAGGCCTCAACCACTGGTTCTGCGGGCCGGACAAGCACATCTACATTAGCGAGACCGATCATCAGGGCGTGCTCACATACTACAAGAGCAAGGGCTACAAGCGGGCGGAGCGCGACCGCCGTGAGGGCGTTGACGAGCGGACCTACCAGCGGATGCTCAGCCACGGGCCGGAGACCGACAAGCGCGAGCGCTTCTTCGACGAGGAGAAGTTCGTGGGCCTTCAGGACGGGGACGTAATAGACACCGGCAACGTACGTCTGAAGATGATACTGGTCCCGGGCCACACCCCCGGAAACAGCATGTTCTACATAGAGGACAAAAAGGTCCTGTTCACCGGCGACCACGTGCTCTTCGACATCACCCCCAACATCACCTGCTGGCCGGGCGTGGGCAACGCGCTTCAGGAGTATCTGGACAGTCTGGAACGCTCCAGAGACCTGGACGTGTATCTGGCTCTGCCCGGACACCGCAGCCCCGGCAACTACTACGAGCGCATAGACAGCATACTGCGGCACCATCAGCGCCGCCTGGACGAGGTGACCGGCATCGTAGCGGACGCTCCCGGGCTAACGGCTTACGAGATAGCGAGGCGCATGAAGTGGAAGATACATCTGGACCCGGACGGTTCCATGCCTCCCGCGCAGATGTGGTTTGCGGCGGGCGAGTGCATGTCGCATCTGGACAAACTGGTGGTGGACGGCGTCATCGTCCGCGAAGAGACCGAGCCGTACATAACGTACCGGCTCGCGGAGCAGTAAACCTAAGCAAAAACAAGCGCCGGCAGATGCCGGCAGCACACGATAAGGAGGACGCTTAAATGGCGGAAGACAGCATAAAGAAACTAACGATACTCCACTCCAACGACCTTCACGGAGATTTCCTGCCGAAGGAAGTGGACTGCAAGGAAGTGGGCGGACTGCCCCGGCTCGGCGGCTACGTGAAGAAGGTCCGCGGCGAGAAGGAGAACGTCATATACGCAATGGCCGGCGACATGTTCCGCGGCTCCGTAATAGACTCGGAGTATCAGGGCCTGTCCACGATAGACCTTATGAACACGCTGCGCCCGGACGTTGCCACCATAGGCAACCACGAGGTGGACTACGGCTTCGCGCACCTGCTTTTCCTTGAGAAATGCGCCAAGTTCCCCATCGTCAACGCCAACCTGTTCATAACCATGAATAACGCCAGGGTCTTTACGCCTTACATCAATCTGGAAGTCGGCGGCATGAAGATCCTGTTCATAGGCATACTTACGGACGAGGTCCTGGCCTCCACCAGGAGCGAGAAGATAATCGGCTCCTTCATAGATCTTGAGGCGGCGGCCAAGGAAGTAGGCATAATCTGCGACAACTACCGCACGGTCCGCACGGACATGACCGTGCTGCTTACTCACATAGGGCTTGAGAACGACATAAAGCTGGCGGGCATGCTGGATCCGGACTGGGGCGTCAACATGATAATAGGCGGCCATTCGCACACCTTCATGGATAAGCCGGAAGTCGTCAACGGCATCCCCATCGTGCAGGCAGGCACCGGCACCGGCATAATCGGTCAGATAGACATCCAGTACGACCAGGAAAAGAAGACCATAGAGGACTTCCGCTGGAAGTGCGTCCCCATCAACGAAGACACCGCCCCAAAGGACGAGGTGCTGGAGGACCTGCTGGACAGCTACCGCACCCAGACTGACAGCAAGTACAAGAGGGTGGTCACCCGCTGGGCCAGAAAGCTTACGCACCCCAGCCGCGAGCAGGAGACGGAGATGGGCAACCTCTACGCGGACTGCATGGCGTGGGAGGCAAGCTTCGATGTGATGATGTTCGGCTCCGGAAGCATACGCAAGAAGGAGCTGGGGCCCGTCATTGAGTATCAGGACATGGTGGAGAACACGCCGTTCGACGACACCCTGCACATGGTGGAGCTCACCGGCGCGCAGTTCCGTCAGATGGTGCAGCACCTCATGCGCGACGACGCCTGGGTGGGCGAGACCGAGTTCTACCAGTTCTCCAAGGGCGTGCGCATAGTGTACCGCAAGTCCACGCACACCATAGAGGAGCTGAAGTTCAACGGCGAGGACATTACGGACGGCATGAGGATAAAGATCGGCCTTCAGAAGTACCATTTCAGCAACTTCGACGAGTTCCTGGGCGTTCCGCTCGAGGAAGTAAAGAAGAACATGAAGCCGCGCGTGGTAGCCACTTCCGTCAACAACATAATCGAGGAGTACTTCTCCACGAACGACGGTCTGGACGCCCACGTGGAAGGCCGCATAGTGATACTGGACTGATAAGCGACCCGGAGGATCGTCCCCCTTTATCTTCTGAAAAAACAAAGCCGGAGCACAGCGCTCCGGCTCTTTTAATGTCTTTGTAAGGTCAGATCTCTTTTGCCTTTTTAAGCAGGCAGGACTCCAGCGCTGCGGCCGCGCGCGTGTGCGGCGCGTCCTTGCGCTTAATAAGGAAGACCTCCCAGCTCATCCCCGGGTCCGTGAACGGGATGATGACAGTATTCTTATATTCCCGGTCGAGCTTGCTGGCGGATATCTCGTTTACTATTCCGGCCTGCAGCCCCATCTCCGCGCAGTTGAACGCGGTGCGCGGCTCGTCGTTCTCTATGAAGTCCGGTTCGAAGCCGTGCTCCCTGCACAGCGCCAGCACCGTGTTGCGTATCGACACGTTCTCCCTGGGCAGAGCAAGGTCCAGGTCCCTGAGGTCGTCTATGGTGACGGTCTCCTTTTTCGCCAGAGGATCGTTCTTGTTTATCACCAGGAAGTTTCTGCGGGTAAGGAGCGGCCTTTTGGACAGCTCCTTGGAATGGACCGGTCCGGAACACACTGCCAGGTCCGCTTCGCCGCCCGCCACGGCCTGCATGCACAGAAGGTCCTGCTCCACGCGCAGCTTTACGTCCGCGTCCGGTATCAGGGACTGGAACTCGGAGATGGCAGGCATGGCCAGAAGCTCCACGGTGCCACGGACGAACAGCACCGTCACCGAACGGTCCTTTTCCGTCTCGCGGTCGAAATGCTCCGTCGTTTCCGTGCAGAGCCGCACTATCTCTTTCGCGCGCGGCAGCAGGTATTCTCCTGCCTCCGTAAGTTTTATGCCGTCGCTGGCCCTGACGAAGAGCCGGCAGCCGAGCTGTTCCTCCAGCCGCTTGATGGAGACGTGCATGCCCTGGGTGGTTATGAAGCAGCTCTTCGCCGCCTCCGTAAAGCTCTGGAGCCGGTAGATCTCCAGAAAGTATTTAAGCTGTTTGGTGTCCATGAAGGTCCTTTCCGCGCGCTCCGCGGTACGTCCGCAGGCAGTCTGCCGGGGCGTGTCCGGAACATTGTCCGCATCCGCAGGGCGCCGTTTACAGTATATCAGAAAAGGCAGCGGAAAACACCGTCCGGAGCCAAAATTATCAACAAAAAGTTGATGCGGTATACACAGGGCTTATTGCCCCGGAGGAACTTTAGTCGGATAATGATAATAGGAACAAGCATACTATTCCTCGAAGCATCAGAAGGAGACACATAAATGGAACCTGCAGTAAAGGTCGACATGGATCTGCTGAAGCAGATCGACGCGGTGGAGATGGACGACCAGCGCCGCGAGTGGAAGAAGGCCGTCATGGCCGCTCCCTACAAGATCCACACGGACAGGCAGTT
>JAFZRK010000122.1 GCA_017619905.1 Bacillota bacterium | reverse complement strand
AGCGACACCTCCGCATCGCCGCTTACTGAAAGCGCGTTCTCGTCGGCCGTTTCGGAGGAGTACTCCTTGCCGCTGACGACCATGTCCGCTGTTATTTCCTCTGCCGCGGAATAGTTTACCGAGGTCTGTCCGCCTGGGCCTCCCTGTCCGTTCCCTCCCGGACCGCCTCGTCCGTCCGGTGGGGCCGGGGGAGTTCCGCCATCGGGCGGCGCCGCCGGAGCACTGTTGCTCGTATTGCTGCCTGTATCGGGAGTGTTGTTATTCGCTGTTCCGCATGCTGCCAGTCCTATGACCAGCGCAGCGGTCAGTATTATCGCTAATATCTTTTTCATGATAGTTTCCTTTCTAATGTCAAAGTGCTGCCTTTGATATCATAAGGATAACCCGTTAATTTGTAATGCGCGGCAAGTAATTGTGAAGAACTCCTGATAAAAAACAGACCGGGCGTACGCTCGATCTGTCATTCAAAGCTGCTTTTACAGCAGCTCCTTTATACGCGGCTCTATGCGGTCGGGGGTCACGGTGGGAGCGTAGCGCTCCACAACGTTGCCTTCGCGGTCGATCAGGAATTTGGTGAAGTTCCACTTGATCTTGGTGCCCAGGATGCCGCCCTTTTCGTTCTTCAGGTAGGTGTACAGCGGCGCCTCGTTTTCGCCGTTGACGTCTATCTTGGAGAACTGCGGGAAGCTGACGCCGAAGTTGATGGCGCAGAAGTCCTTTATCTCCGCGTCCGTGCCGGGCGCCTGCTCGCCGAACTGGTTGCAGGGGAAGTCCAGGATCTCGAAGCCCTGATCCTTGTACTTTTCGTACAGGTCTTCCAGCGCGTTGTACTGTGGGGTGAAGCCGCAGCCGGTGGCGGTGTTGACTATGAGCAGCACCTTGCCTCTGAAGTATTCCAGAGGCACGTCGACGCCTTCCGCGTCCTTCATCACAAAATCGTATACGGACATCCGGTCCTCCTTTCTGCCGGGCCTGCGCCGCGGCATGTTTGGGTGTGCAAAACGGTGCGGCCTGCGCCGCAGCGATCAATGAATCATAGATTTGGCCCGGAGAATGCGCAGAACGCTCTCGTCTATGCGGCTCTCGGGGATGCGTCCGCTCTCCACCGCCGCAACTATGGCGTCGAAGCTGGTCGTGTAGTCGAACGGCATCAGCAGGACGTCCACGCCCGCCTCCACCGCAAGGACCGCCGACTCTTCCTGCGTAAACTGATCCGTTATGGCCTCCATGGCCATGGAGTCAGTAATCACAAGGCCTTTGTAGCCCAGCTCGCCGCGCAGTTTGTCGGTTATAAGCTCTTTGGAGAGCGACGCCGGCAGACCGTCCGACGTGGCGTTGGGCAGGTTTATGTGGGCTATCATCACGAAATCCGTGGTGTCGAAGCTGGCCTGGAACGGTATCAGCTCCGCTTCCTTAAGCTGCTCCCAGGTCTTCTTTACCACGACGCGGCCGAAGTGCGTGTCCGAAGTGGTGTCCCCGTGGCCCGGGAAATGCTTTACGGACGACAGGACACTGCTCTCGTGCAGACCGTCTATGAACGCGCAGACCATGCTTGCCGCAAGCTGCGGGTCGGATCCGAAGGCACGGTCCCCTATTATGACGTTGCGCGGGTTGGTGTTGATGTCCGCAACCGGAGCGAAGTCCAGGTTGAAACCATACTCCTCAAGATACTTGCCTATGGTCTGACCGGCCTCCAGCGCGTTGGCGGGGTCGCCGGTCTTGCCTATGGCGCCCATGCTTCTGTAGGTCTTGACGTAGATGCCCTTGCTGCGGGAGCCCGCGAGCCGCGTAACTTCGCCGCCCTCTTCGTCTATGGCTACGAACGGCAGATATTTGGAGACCTCGCGCGCCTGCGCGGTGAACTTCATTATCTGCTCCTTGCTCTCTATGTTCTTGTCGAAGAATATGAACCCGCCCGCGGGGTAGTCCTTGAGCGTATTCTGCATCTCCTGGGTAAAGGTCTTGACTTTGCTGGCTTTGCTGGTGTGGGTGGACGCGGGCGGCAGCGACGTTACCAGCTGGTCCGGCCGTATAATGAACATCTGGCCCACTTTTTCACGGAGGGTCATTGTGGCCAGAAGCTGCGTGGCGTAATCGTCCTGATCGTCCTGGCACGTCTCTGTCTCCGCGTGATTGCCCGGGACGAACTCCGGCTCCGGTGCGCCGTTGTTCTGCGCGTTGCCGGACGGCGCGCCGCACGACGCGAGCCCAAGCAGCATAACGAACGCCATCAGCAGGACGAGCGCCCTGATCATCGGTCTTGTTCCTAAGATATCAAGTTTTGCCGAGCGTCTTTTCATAATTAAGTGATTATACCACAAATCGACGCGCAGTTACAAAAGATAAGGATCCGCACGTTTTACGGCGCCAAGCGCGGGCTGTGCTGCTTTATTTCCGGCTGCATTTGGTATATACTTAAATAGTTGAAAAACTGCGCCTGGATACCACGGGCCGCGGCTCCGGATGACCCGGGCTCCCCGCTGCCGGCGCTTCAAACGGAAAATGCTTCACACGCGTTAACGGAGGAACACAATGTTTGACAAACTGATAGAAAAAGTTAAATCGCAGCCGAAGACCATCGTCTTCACCGAAGGCACGGACGCCCGCATCCAGAGCGCCGCGGCCCGCCTGCTGGCGGAAGGCCTCATGGACGTCATACTCGTCGGACCGGTCGACAAAGTCAGGGCGGCGGCCGAAAAAGGCGGCTTCGACATAAGCAAGGCGCAGATCATTGATCCTGCGGACTACGAAGGCATGGACGAAATGGTGGACACCATGGTCGCTCTGCGCAAGGGCAAGATGACGCCGGAAGAGTGCCGCGCGGCTCTGCTTAAGGGCAACTACTTCGGCACCATGCTGGTAAAGGTCGGCAAGGCGGACTGCCTGCTGGGCGGTGCCACCTACTCCACCGCGGACACCATACGTCCCGCGCTGCAGCTGGTCAAGACCAAGCCCGGTTCGCACCTCGTGTCCTCCTGCTTCATACTCACCCGCGACGAAGGTCCGGAAGAGCTGCGCACCATCGCGATGGGCGACTGCGCGGTGAACCTGGACTACACGGACACCGTGGACAAGGACGGCAACGT
>JAFZRK010000121.1 GCA_017619905.1 Bacillota bacterium | reverse complement strand
TGGCTGTAAGGCGCCAGGTTGGATATGCCGTCCGGGCTTATCGTCGACAGCCAGCCGATGGCTCTTGGCACCACGCAGGATTTGAACGGAGAGCCCCTCTTAAGGCCGTGATCGTTTTTATCGGGTTCGTAGAACATGGCTGCCTCCTATTCCGCCATCAGGTGCATGGCGCGCAGCTGCGGGTCCTGGATGCGGCGCTGGATGTCCTCGCCGTGCTGCAGCAGGAAGTCCGAGCCAGAGGTCGAAAGCCCCTCGGCCTTCAGTTCGTCGATTATGAGCGAGCTTATCTCTTCTATGACGTCCACCTTTACGTGGAACGGCGTCTCCGGCTTGTCGGTACCGGCCGTGCCTCCGGCCAGCAGCTCCACTTTCGGAGCCAGCGCAGCGCCGAGGATCGGCAGCTCCTTCATGGCCCTGTGCGTCCACTTGTAGTACGGACGGTAGCGCTTGTCCAGCAGGAACACTATCGACTGCACGTGCCCCACGAACTCAGCCGACGCCAGGAACGCCGCAACCATCTCGCCTCTGTGGGCGCAGCGCGCGTAGTTGTACTGGCCGGACTGAGCCGCGAAAGCGCAGTGCATCGCCAGCTTCTTCTTGCGCAGGTCCTCCGGGTAGAAACCCATCAGCCCCTCGCGTATCTCCGTGAACTGCCCTTCGTTCCTTACGAAGAGCTCGCCGTTGGTCACCACCGCCAGGCCGCTCTCGGGTATGCAGCGCCACTCGAAGATGCTTTGCGGCACCCTGTCCAGTCCGGTGTAGCCCGCGTAGAAGCGGCCGGTCTCTATGACGCCGACCCTGCCGCCGGTCTGCTCGTTCAGGACCAGACGCTTAAAGCCCATCAACTCCTCCGGCAGCGAAGCGTAGACAGCGCGCGCCTTCGCGCCGTAGGCCTCCGCATCCGCCGCCGACAGCCACACGCAGAAACCCGGGCCCCAGTCGTGGTCGCGGGATATCTCGTCGTCGAAACCGAAGCACTCGGAACCCTCGCCGATCAGCCCCACGCAGGCCTTCTCCAGCACCTGCGGACACTCTTTTTCGAAGGCCGGGCGCCCCAGTTCTTCCCAGTATTTTCTTGCAAGTTCAAGACCTTTCATGATCGCTCCTTTTGCTGCAATTCCTTTGCAAAACATTGTTTCATTTTGGACCAGAGAACCGTCCCCTATATCATATCGTCCTTGGGGCCCTCGATGATGTTCCTTACGATCTGCAGATTGCGCTCCGTGGACTTGTATTCGCGGTGATCCTTGCCGAAGTAGCGCTCGCACGCGGTCAGCGCCTGCTCGAACCAGTCCGCCGCCTCCTTGTACCTGCGCGTCGCCATGCACACCAGCCCCAGACTGTTCAGGATCGCGTGGTAATGCGACGTGTACGTGTCCTTAAGCTCCGTGTCGTACACCGCCTTGGCCTTAAGCAGGTTGTCCTCCGCCTCGCCGTAGCGGCCCATCAGCCGGTAGAGCTCCGCGTTGTTCGCCAGCGAAGAACCGTACTCGAACAGATGTCCCGGCAGCTCCTTCAGTATGTCCGCGGCCTCCTCCAGGTATCCCATGGCGCTGTCCGGATCCTCCCGGTTGAGCGCCACCATTCCCAGATTGTTGAGCGCAGCCGCGTAGAGGATGTGCTTCTTTCCGACGGCCTTTTCGTATATCTCCAGGCACTTCTCCAGCTCTTCCTGCGCCTCGTCGAAACGGCCCATCAGCCGGTAGGCGCTGGCGTGATTATTTATACAAGTTGCGTAGTCCGCGGAATCCTCGCCTTTGGCGGCCTTCATTATCTCCGCAGCCCTGGAAAAGCAGTCCAGGCACTCGTCGAAGCGGGTCATTCCCCTGTAGAAACCGCCCAGCTCGGAGAGCATGGCCGCGTACAGCGCGCTTTCCGGGCCCTCGTTCTGCTTTGCCAGCTCCGCCGCGCGCTTTATCTCCGACTCTATTGTCTTGTGATCTTCCGTAGCGTACGCCTTGTCGACTATGTCGAAATACTCTTTTACTTCCATTGCGGACCCCTCCCGGATCTGCGTTTTTCGGGCCGCTGAAGCATTTTCCGCGTCGCCCGTTCCTTTTTCTACATTCTAACATTTTACTTAAAACTGCTCAACTGATATAATAGTTGTGCTAACAGTACCGTCTCAGAAAAGAGGGATAACATGAACGTTAATTACGACGCTACAGCAACTGTTTTCAATATCCAGACCTACAGCATCCACGACGGCCCCGGCATCCGCACCACCGTATTCCTTAAGGGCTGCCCGCTGCGCTGCCTGTGGTGTGCCAACCCGGAATCCAACGAGGCAAAGCCCCAGCTCATGACCTACTCCAGCAAGTGCACCGGCTGCGGCACCTGCGTAAAAGTGTGTCCCAAGGGCGCCATATCCATAGGCCCGTACAAGTCCGGCTCCATGGAGAAATACATCGCCTGGACGGACCGCGAAAAGTGCGTCAACTGCGGCGCCTGCACCAAGGTCTGCCCCGCTGAGGCCCGCGAGATCGCCGGAAAGCGCATGACAGTGCGCGAGGTAATAGAAAAAGTAAAGAAGGACAAGCTCTTTTACGACGGGTCCGGCGGCGGAATGACTGTCTCCGGAGGCGAACCGCTTATGCAGCCGGAATTCACGGCCAACCTCATGGCGGCGGCTCACGAGGCGGGCATCCACACCGCCATCGAGACCAGCTCGTTCGCGTCCAAGGCCGCGGTGGACCTTGTGTACACGCACGTGGACCTGGGCCTGCTGGATATTAAGCACATGGACAACGTCACCCACGAGAAGCTGACCGGCGTCCCCAACACCTACATTCTGGAGAACATTCGCCACATAGCAGTGGATCTTAAGGTGCCCGTCATAATACGCGTGGCCACCATCCCGGGCTACAACGACAGCCCCGAGAACCTCATCGCTACGGCCAAGTTCGCGCAGACCCTGGGCGACAACGTGCTCGTGAACCTGCTGCCGGCTCACAAGCTGGGCGAGAGCAAGAACGAGAGCTTGGGCCGGGAGAACCGCTGCGAGATAAACGTGCCGACGGATGAGTATATGGAGAGTTTGAAGCGGCTGGTCGAAGAGGCAGGTTCACCCTGCAAAGTCGGCGGCTGACGATTGCGCTGCAATGCTTTTACGGCCTGCGCTTCCGGTGTTCGCGGACACGCTCCCGCTAACCTCAATAACCATAGAACACAAACCCTCAACCCCAGAATCTTTACAGGAGCAACCACAATGACCAAAGAAGAACTGATCAAGAGCATAGTCGCCAAGGAATGGCCGATGTTCCACAACGTCAACGGCGAGGACCGCGTGGACTGCCAGGAGAACCCGCAGACCTTCGAGAACATGCGCAGCGCGCAGTTCAAGGTATGGGACGAGGCGTCGCTGGCCAGCTACGACAAGGACCTGGACGCCGCCATCGAAAGCGGCCGGAGCTTGGTAAAAGAAAAATACATCTGGATGATGGAGCACACGGACGAGCGCGGCTTCGAAGCGTTCAAAGACCTGCTGCCGGAGATCTCCGAAAAGAAGAAGGAGCTGGTCGCCGCCATCTGGAAGATAATGCTGGCGCAGACCGAAGAGCTCCGCAAGCAGTACCCGCTGCTGGCCCTGGGCGGAAGACCGCTTCACGCATCCGAGGAGGCCGACTGGCCGTCCATCGAGACCTACCAGACCAGCGAACTCAACACCTACTCCGAGGAGACCCTGGAGAAGCTGCTGGCCCACATTAAGAACATGCAGGCCAAAGGCGAGGACTTCGTCTACAAGATCCAGGAGAACTCCGTAACCTGCCTGGGTTACAAGGACATGAGAGAAGCCGAGATAGCCATGATGGGTCAGGTAATGGGCGACCTTGGCATAACCGTGGAGCCCGACTGCCCCACCTGCATGGTCCCGGACGACGTGCAGTAAGGAACAGGGGACGGTTCTCTGTTCCAATCATTCGGGGGACGGTCCCGACGTTCCGAAAAACAAGCGATCAAAAACTCCCGGAAAGGTCCGGGAGTTTTGTTATTCAAGCAAATGACGCAAGCTCGAATGGCTAATACAGACCGGTCACAGCGAACAGCAGCAACAGGTCGTTCTTGTACCCGTACAGGTCCATCAGGCACGGCAGCAGCGTAATGATCAAACTCAGTACTATGACTAGCGTCGGCCTCGCAGAATTGCGGGATACACTGAACAGCAGCAAGCAATAAATGCTTATGACCAGAAGCCGCAGCGCTGCAACAGCAAGAAGCATCAAACCAATGCTGACCCAGTCAGGAATACTTCCGAAACACTCAAGACTGTTTGCCGGCGAGCCAAGCATTTGCAGCGGAAATGCCACAAGCTTCATGACCACTCTCGGGGCATACGCTAAGACCACTGCTACAACAGAAAACACGATTACTGCCAGCCGTTTCTTCTTCAAAACCCTTGCGCTGCCCTCGCTCGTGGACGTTATGATCGACCCCATGCCGTACCGTTTCTCTATGGATGCGTATACCGGTATGCAGACAGAGATAACAATAAACAGCGGAACGCTGCACAGTATCTCTTCGTCACGGTCCAGGAGCTTTTCATAGGGAACGGTAGGGACATATTCCGACGCCCTGCCGCCCCGGATCTGAATTTTTACATACTCAAACTGTGCCTTTACCTTCCTGTGGCCACTAGTCTGGTCCGCGCCCGGCGTGATGGCTTCGATCAGATATTTCGCGTAATCAGCAGATATCTCACCGCTTGCCGCTTTTTCCTGATACTCGTCGATCTGCCTTTTTATTTCCTCAAATTCCGCATCGATGCCGTCCATAGCATCCTGCGTTTTGCTGCTGTAAGGTCCGGTCAGCCCTTCGGAATACCGTTCGTACCAGCGGTCGCTGTTGCTCTCATACGTGCCGAAAGAAACGCAGAGAAGGATCTCCGCCGCAAGCAGCAAAGCGACGCAGACAGCGCCTTTACTGTGGACCAGCAGCTTCTTCATCTCGTAGCCGAAAACGGAACGCACGCGCGCATTTTTCTTTTCGCGGAACATCACACCCGTGCGGGACTCATTGATCACCTTCATGCTGTCCCACGCTTTGTTTCCGAGAACGGTACCAAGCAGCAGGACGATGACAAACGAGATAACTGCGCAAGCCAGGTCGTTTACCGGATAGTTGCAGATATTGACGTTGGCGTAATCCGCAAAGATGCCGCGCACGTCCGCCAGCGAGAACAGGTTGATCCTTGAAACAAGGGAAAACGGTGAATGGTACGGGACAAAGCGGTATGCTGCAAACTCGATCAGAAACACCCCGGCCGTAAGCCCCACCGACCCGATGATGCTGCCGGTCGCTATGCAAAGCAGCGCGATCAGTAAAGACAAAGCTATCGTTCCGAGCAGGCCCGCCGCATGGCTGAAGATCATGCACCCGCTCACGCTGATGTTCCAGGGCGACGTATAATAACCTGCCACGCTCTGGATGCGCACGCTCAGATCTCCTAGCCCGTAGACCCGCGCCGCGATCGCAACGTTGGACGCGTAAACAACGGTAAAGACGACGAATACCAGCACGCAAAGAACGACCGCCTTTGCGGCAAACAGTTTTCTTCTGCTGTTCTTTGTGGTCTTAATGAGGGCAAGAGTGCCGTCGTACTTGTCGCTGACGAAAAGCTCCAGACAGAAATACAGCGCCGCCGCAAGTACTATGAAAACAGAAATGCTGTTGTTCAGAACGAAATCCGCGCCGAAGTAATTGTATAAGACAACGCCTTCCGGCCCGAGATCCCGGTAACGCTCGGCGGTGTCGTCGATGTTCCTTATAGTATAATCGGCTCTTCTCGCAAACGGAGACTGCTTAATCTCTTCGGCGTTCTTCTGGATGCCAGCAAGGTATTCTCCGTACCCTTCGATCTGCTCCGCGTATTCATAAATGGCGGTAATGCAGTTCAGTTCCTTAGCTAAGCTTCCGGTCGCAGGCGTAAGTTCCCGGATCTGCTCCTCGCTGGGTATCCTGACGTTTCCGCTCTCATCGATCCACAGGCCCATGATGGCGTCCTGCTTTTCCTCGAGGACCTCAAGCGTCTCTTCCGCAGAATCCTTCACATAAAAACTAAACGCCCTGCTCAGATCCCGTGCGGTAAGCCCCGTGGTCTTATCCGCGCGGTTGTAGGACATGTACAGCGAGCACACGGCGTTCAGAATAATAACACATATGACGATCAGGACGAGCCGCCTGTTCCTGATCAGTTTTTTGAACTCACCTGCTGTCATTCCCAGGTCCGGTCTTCCAGCCCGAAGTAATGAGTGTACAGGGCTTCAAGATCTCCGAACGGCGAAGAGCCGTTTTCCGCGCTTCTTATGCAGTTCTTTACATAGTCGCTCAGCAGGATCTTTCCTTCTCCGAGGATGCAGATCTGGTTCGCAATATGTTCCACGTCGGAAACTATGTGCGTTGCGATAAGTATTATCCGGTCTTCGGCCATGTCCGAAAGCAGCTGCCTCATAAGGATACGCTGCTTTGGGTCAAGCCCCGCCGTGGGCTCATCCAGGATAAGTATCTCCGGAGAGCCGAGCAGCGCCTGCGCAAGAAGCACTCTCTGTTTCATGCCTCCGGAAAGCTGCGATACTTTTCTGTTTCTGCAGTCCAAAAGGCCCACGGAATCCAGCGCCTTTTCGGCCTCAACGGAGATCTCTGCCTTCGGCATCCCTTTGAGCGCAGCGATATACGACAGAAACTCTATGGCTGTGAATCCGGGATACATCGCCTGCTGCTGAGGCATATAGCCGATCCTGCTCCGGTACTTTTCTCCCAGCTCGAATATGTCGCATCCATCCAGAAGAATGCTTCCGGAGTCCGGCTGCAGGTTGGTCGTAAGCATGTTGAAGAGCGTGGATTTTCCGGCGCCGTTCGGCCCCAGAATCCCTGCGATGCCGGTCCTAAACACTGCGTTCAGTCCGTCCGCTGCCTTAACGTTCCCGTACGCTTTGCACAGATCTTTCAGTTCGAGTTCCATGGCTATTTGATCTT
>JAFZRK010000120.1 GCA_017619905.1 Bacillota bacterium | reverse complement strand
GACGCCGGAGCTGATCGCCGAAGCTGCGGAGAAATACACGGTCTTCGGGCGCGTGCTCCCGGAACAGAAGCGGGAGCTCATCCTGGCTCTCAAAAAGGCCGGGCATACGGTCGGAATGACCGGCGACGGCATAAACGACATACTGGCCCTTAAGGAGGCGGACTGCTCCGTGGCGATGGCTTCCGGCTGCGACGCGGCCATGCAGGTGTCGCAGGTGGTGCTGCTGGATTCGGACTTTTCGGCAATGCCCGGAGTAGTAGGCGAGGGCCGCAGGGTGGTCAACAACATCCAGCGCTCGGCCAGTCTGTTCCTTGTTAAAAACATCTTCTCGCTGCTGACGGCGCTGCTCTCGATAATCTTCTTCGCGCGCTATCCCATGCAGCCCACGCAGGTGACGCTGGTGGCGGCCTTTACGATAGGCATACCGGGCTTCTTCCTGGCGCTGGCGCCGTGCAAGGACAGGATAAAAGGAAGCTTCCTGTTCAACGTTCTGCGAACGGCGGCCCCGGCCGGGATAACGGACTGCGCTGCGGTGTTCGGCTTTTCCGCGTTTGCCGCGTCCAGAGGTCTTCCGGAGGCGGAGGTCTCCACGGCCTGCACGGTGCTGCTCTGCTGGATCGGCTTCCTGATGCTGCTTATAATAAGCAGACCGCTAAACACCTGGCGCGTCGTTCTGATGATCGCCTGCGTCGCAGGCGCGATACTTGCCGGAACGCTGTTTTCCTGGCTGTTCTCGATCTCGCCCATGTCCGCCGAATGCGTCAGACACATGCTCGCGTTCATGTCAGGGTCCATGGCTCTGCTGATAGCGCTTACCGCTTTGTCTGAAAAGATAAGGCCAGATCGGAGGTCAAAATGACAAAAGAAGAAAAGATCATAGAAGCATGTAAAAAGGAAGCTTCGAAGGATCCTCTTGAGATATTTCATAGCATAGTCGGAAAATGCGGAGTAAGCATTCACGGACCGGAACACCACGTCCTGGACGGCGCTTGCGTCCTTACCGCCTTCCGTAACGCCGGAGGGAACGTGGACCTTGACAGCGCTCTGGAAACACTGCTTCAGCGCGGCCTTAAAATGCCTGGCGCGGCATGCGGATACTGGGGCGTATGCGGCGCGGTAATGTCCGTCGGCGCGGCTCTGTCGATAATAGAGAACACCGGCCCCCTGACAACGGACGACTCGTGGGGCTCGCACATGCATTACACATCGGAGGCCCTTGGGAAGCTGGCGGAAGTCGGCGGTCCCAGATGCTGCAAAAGGAACGCGTTCCTTGCGATAAAAGCCGTCATACCGTACATTAGGGATCGCTTCGGCATAGAACTGGGAGAACAAGAGACCGCGTGCGGTTTTTCCCCGCAGAATCAGCAGTGCATAAAAGAAAGGTGTCCGTTCTTCAAAAGATGAAATAAGGCCGGACCACAATGGTGTAAAGAAAAAAGCGCCCGGCATGCGGGCGCTTTTTGCGTATCGTTGATCGTTGTTACTGCATCTGTTCCAGGTGCTTTTTAATTGCCTCGAAGGTCTCTTCGCTTATGTAATGCTCTATGCGGCAGGCGTCTTCAAGGGCTATCTTTTCGTCCACGCCCAGAAGGGTAAGGCCTTTGGCCAGGGTGTTGTGCCTGTCGTAGATCCGCTCCGCAAGCTCTCTGCCGGACGGCGTAAGGGTAATGGCCCCGGCGCTGTCGACCTCTATGTAGCCATCGCTCTTAAGTATCCCCATCGCTCTGCTTACCGACGGCTTGGAGTAGCCCATGCGGTCCGCCACGTCTATGGAGCGCACGCAGGAAAGCTCGTGCGAGAGTACAAGTATGTTTTCCAGATACATCTCCCCGGATTCCAGTAAAGCCATTTCTGTACGCTCCTTTCGTTTCATTCATTATAACAAGCGGCGGGAGGAAATTAAAGCATCGAATCCTCCGGCCGCGCTCTATTTTTCAGTAATGTCACAGATGTGAAAAAATCCTGCGCGAATACAAAAAAACACTTGAAATGTTAGCATATGCTAACTATAATGAATCGAAGAGGTTAGCATAGACTAACCAAATTCAGGAGGAACGCAGGATGATGCCGCTTTGTTTCGCCGATCCCGGCGAGGAAAACATCATAAAAAAAGTCAGCGGAACGCCGGAGGTGCGCCAGCACTTAAGCGATCTGGGCTTCGTGCCCGGCTCCGCGGTGTCGGTCATCAATTCTCTGGGAGGGAACGTCATCGTCAGGGTCAAGGAGTCGCGCATCGCAATAAGCGAGGAGATGGCCCGGAAGATAATGATATAAAACTACAGGAGGTCTTAATAGCATGAAAACATTAAGGGACGCCGCCATAGGCGACACCGTAAAGGTAAAGAAGCTGCACGGCGAGGGGGCCGTAAAGCGCCGCATCATGGACATGGGCATCACCAAGGGCGTGGAGATCTACGTCAGGAAGGTCGCCCCGCTGGGAGATCCCATAGAGGTCAACGTCCGCGGGTACGAGCTGTCCCTCCGCAAGGCCGACGCGGAGATGATAGAGACAGTCGAAGAGAAAGCCGAAGAAACTACGGAAGCAAAGTAGTCAAACAGCCGGGACCGCTGGTCCCGTATTTATAAGACACGCGGTTAGCGTATGCTTACCGCGTCGTGAAAGGAGTCATTCATGGGTATTCGCATAGCCCTCGCGGGCAACCCCAACAGCGGCAAGACTACGCTGTTCAACGCGCTCACCGGATCCAACCAGTTCGTAGGAAACTGGCCCGGAGTAACGGTGGAAAAGAAGGAAGGAAAGCTTAAGAAGCACGACGACGTGATCATAACGGACCTTCCGGGAATCTATTCGCTCTCGCCTTACACTCTGGAAGAGGTAGTGGCGCGTAATTATCTTCTCGGAGAGCGTCCGGACGCCATCCTCAACATAGTGGACGGCACCAACCTGGAGAGGAACCTCTACCTTACCACACAGCTGACTGAGCTTGGAATTTCGGTAGTCGTGGCCATCAACATGATGGATCTTGTAAAGAAGAACAACGACAAGATAGACACCGCTCTGCTTGCCGAGCAGCTCGGATGCAAGGTAGTGGAGATATCCGCGCTTAAGGGTACGGGAGTCGCGGAGGCGGCGGAGGCTGCCATCGAAGCGGCAAGGAACACGAAGACCGTTCCGCAGCACAAGTTCTCCGGTCCCGTGGAGCACGCTATCGCTCACATAGAGGAGGCTGTGGTCCACAACCTTCCGGAGGAGCAGCAGCGCTGGTACGCGGTAAAGCTCTTCGAAAGGGACGACAAGGTCCTGAAGCAGCTGAAGCTCCCCAAGGAGACCCTGGACCACATAGAAAAGGACATAGCTGCCGTGGAAGCGGAAATGGACGACGACGCGGAGAGCATCATCACCAACGAGCGCTACGTTTACATAGCCGAAGTGATAAAAGCCTGCTACAGAAAGAAGAAGGTGGGCGCCCTTACCAGATCTGACAAGATAGACAAGATAGTCACCAACCGCTGGCTGGGTCTGCCGATCTTCGCCGTGGTCATGTTCATAGTCTATTGGGTCGCGATGGTAGGCGTCGGAACTCCGGCTACAGACTGGGTCAACGACGGACTGTTCGGAGACGGATGGCACCCCTTCGGCATAGGCGCGAAGCAGTACGAAGAAGCCGCGGAGACTTACGGCGACACCGATCTCATCCTGGATGCCTACATCAGCGAGTACGGAAACGACGGGATCGCGGACGCAATAGACATAGAAAGCGAAGAGTTCGACGCCGCCGCTGCTAAGACCGCTCTGGAAGCGCTCGTCGCGGCTACCCCGGACAACGCCGAACTGGAATACATAGTAGTCGACGAGGAGACTCTGGATGAAACGGTAGAAAAAGCCGACAAGGCGGCGCTTAAGGAAGCTGTCGCAAACTTCCTGAACACGGAATATAAGGAAGGCTGCGGCGCCCCGGACACCTCGACTTACGGAAAGTGGGTGCGCAGCATACCGGACGCTCTCGGCGATCTTCTGGATAAATCTAACTGTGCGGAATGGCTTAAAGGCCTGATCCTCGACGGTATAGTCGGGGGCGTAGGCGCGGTTCTGGGTTTCGTTCCGCAGATGCTCGTTCTGTTCCTGATGCTGGCATTCCTGGAAGCCTGCGGCTACATGGCGCGCATAGCATTCGTTCTGGACCGCATATTCAGAAAATTCGGGCTTTCCGGAAAGTCCTTCATACCGATGCTCATCAGCGCAGGTTGCGGCATTCCCGGAATAATGGCGTCGCGTACCATAGAGAATGAGCGCGACCGCCGCATGACGATAATGACGACGACCTTCATCCCCTGCGGAGCCAAGCTTCCGTTCATAGGACTTATCGCCGGCGCGCTGTTCGGCGGAGCCGCATGGGTGGCTACTTCCGCGTACTTCATAGGCGCGGCGTCCATAATCATCTCCGGTATCATACTTAAGAAGACGAAGATGTTCGCGGGAGACCCCGCTCCGTTCGTAATGGAACTTCCGTCCTACCACTGGCCGACTCTGGGCAACGTGCTCAGATCCATGTGGGAGCGCGGCTGGTCCTTCATCAAGAAGGCCGGAACGGTCATACTTCTCTCCACCATAGTGATCTGGTTCCTGTCCAGATTCGGATGGACAGACGGAGCCTTCGGAATGCTTGAGAGCGATCAGATCGACGCGTCGATACTTGCGGTCGTGGGCAACGCGATCAAGTGGATATTCGCTCCTCTCGGATGGGGCACCTGGCAGGCTGCGGTGGCATCCATCACCGGTCTTGTTGCCAAGGAGAACATAGTGGCGACCATGGGCGTGCTCTACGGGAGCCAGGCCGGATTCGCGGCTCAGTTCACGATGCTGACGGGCTTCTCGTTCATGCTGTTCAACCTGCTCTGCGCGCCTTGCTTCGCGGCCATGGGCGCCATCAAGAGAGAGATGAACAGCGCCAAATGGACCTGGTTCGCCATCGGATACGAGTGCGCGTTCGCGTATGTGATCGCGCTGATGGTGAATCAGTTCGGCGGTCTGTTCACCGGTAAGGTAAGCGTTATCGGGCTGATCTTCGCGATAGCGTTCCTCGTAGGCATCATATACATGCTGTTCTTCAGGAAGTATCAGGAAGCCACCAAGCTTACGCTCCGCTCGGTGGACGCAGTGAAATGATAAAGTACATATCCGACAACATATCCACCATATTGATCCTTATCGTTCTTCTGACGGTCGTAGCGCTGATAATACGCGGGCTGGTCAGGGACGTAAAGTCGGGGAGATCCTTCTGCGCCATGTCCGCCACAGGCACCTGCGGAAACTGCGCGCACAAAAAGGACGGGTGTTCGGCGTGTTCCGGATGCGAGTTCCCTAAGGACATAAAGATCCGAAAGCCATAAAGGACCATTAAGTTCAGCCATAAAGAAACATTCACGCGTCGAGGGGCGGCTCCGGACATTCAGGGGCCGCCTTTCGGTGTAAAGAAACTCCGGTACTGGCTGTGAAGAATTCCGGACCGGGGCAATGCAATCTTGACTATTTGTTAACAATGTTTTACAATAATGTGCGGCGGGTGTAGATCATCATATATATAACGCCCGCGTTTTTATCGAGGAGGATAAAATGAAGAAAGTATTAGCTGTTATTCTGGTACTTTGCATGGTCATCGGTCTTGCGGCTTGCGGTAATCCGCCGGCCAACAATACCCCGGCCAACAATACACCGGAAGAAGTAAAACCGAATGCGGACTATGTGATCCGTATCTATTCCAACTCCAACGACACCCCGCGTGTCGAGTGGTTCACCAAGTATGCGGCCGATCACGGATTCAAGATCTCGCTGGACGACAGCACTGTCTACAAGGGAGACGACAAGGCTGTTCAGATGGCCAACGAGAAGAAGGACGGAGACATACTGTTCGGACTGAACGAGACCCGCTGGGGCCAGGTCATAAAGGGGACCTACGAGAACGTAAAGCTCGTCGACTGGACCCCGTCCTGGGCCGGCAAGGTAGGCGACTTCAAGTATGACGGCAAGGCTTACGGTCTGGTCATCCAGAACGTTCTGATGCTCTACAGGAACGACGCGGTCGGCACCAACGGCAAGGAGCTCACCTTCAAGCACTGGGCAGACATCGTAGACTGCGGATACAAGTGGTACCGTCAGGGCAAAGTAGGCGGAACCACCAACTCCAACATCAACAACGCCATGCTCTACGCGTTCACCGATCCCAGCTCGCCGGCAGGCGGCATCTCCATCGACGGATGGAAGACCCTGTGGAAGTACTGCGCGAACGGCACATTCACCGGAGACAGCTACGGATTCGACCCGCTGAACAAGGGCGACGTACAGGTATCCACCTTCTACTCCAGCGCCTTCTACGGCAAGCTGGACGAGGCTGCTACCAACTCCGAGAAGCCGGTCACCGCGGACACCTGCAAGCTTGTTAAGGTGGAAGACGGTACCTACTACATCGCGGAGTACCTCGGAATTCTGGACAAGGCGGGCCGCAGCGAGGCCGATACCCTCCAGGTAAAGGCGTTCGCGGAGTGGTTCGGCGGAGCCGAGACTCAGGCGGCATGGGCTGAGCAGTGGGATACCTATCCCTGCAACAGCGACGCGGCCAAGGCAGTTTACCCGACCGTTCCCGAGATCTACACCGTTAAGAACTTCGCTCTTAACAAGGTAGAAGGAACAGACATGAACTACGCCGAGTACGTAGGCGCTCACTCCGCTGAGTGGACGAACATCATGACCAACCTGGGATTCTACTGGGCAGACCAGAAGGACGCTCCGGCAGAACCCAACTGGGATGCTCTCGACTGGGCTACTCTTACTCAGAAGAAAGCGCAGTAACATTACGGCAACCGATGGCGGGCCTGCTTGCAGGCTCGCCATTTTTTGAAAGGTACGACTATCATGATCAAGCTTAACGACATCGTTGTTAAATTCGGTGATTTTACAGCCCTGCACGACATTAACGTGCATGTGAAAGAGGGCGAGTTCTTTACGTTTCTGGGGCCTTCGGGCTGCGGAAAGACCACCACGCTGCGCACGATCACCGGTTTCATAGAGCCGGCCAGCGGCACGGTCTTCATGAAGGACCGCGACATCACCCATGTTCCTATCGAAAAACGCAACATAGGCATAGTGTTCCAGAGCTACGCGCTCTTCCCGACCATGACGGTCTACGACAACATAGCCTTCGGTCTTAAGCTTAAGAAGCTCAGCAAGACCGAGATAGACCAAAAGGTGAGAGACATAGCCAGAAAGGTGGACCTCTCCGACGAACAGCTCGCCAAGGCGGTATCGCAGCTCTCCGGAGGACAGCAGCAGAGAGTCGCCATCGCAAGAGCCTTGGTAACGAGCCCCAGCATAATATGCCTGGACGAGCCGCTGTCCAATCTGGACGCCAAGCTTAGGGTGCAGCTGCGCAACGAGCTCAAGAAGATGCAGAAAGAGTTCGGAATAACGTCCATATACGTCACCCACGACCAGGAAGAAGCCCTTACGCTCTCCGACCGCATAGCGGTATTCAACAAGGGCTACATAGAGCAGATAGGCACTCCAAACGAGATCTACAACCACTCGGCGACGGAGTTCGTCTGCAACTTCATAGGAGACATAAACAGGCTGGAGGACGGGATAGTCGCGGAGCTCAATAAGCGCGGCGCTGATCTGGATCCGACCTGGCATCACTACATCCGTCTTGAGAGACTGCACGTTAACAAGATGGATGACGGGAAGCACTTTGTATTCGACGCAATGGTAGAGTCCTCGGAGTACTACGGGCTCTACATAAAATACACGATAAACGCTTTCGGACAGACTCTGAAAGTAATAGAAAAGAACGACGGAAGCAATCCGTACACCAAGGGCGAAACGGCCCACATGAGCTTTAACGTAAAAAACATCATGAGCTACAAGCCCGGGGAGGACGCGGATGCTTAACGAAAAACGTTTCGACGCCACGTTCGTCTTCAGGATAATAGGCATAGTCTTCTTTGCCTATCTGTTCCTGGGCTTCATGGTGGTCCCGTGCTGGAATACGCTTACCAGCATATTCAGGGAGAAGACCGCTTCCGGCGAGGCGGATCCGTTCGTGGTAATAAGATTCTTCCTTGCGGGGAACATGAAGAACTACGTGTGGAACTCGCTGAAACTTGCGGTGATCCTTGTAATTACAGTAAACATCGTGGGCATATCCATAGTGCTCCTTACCGAGTATTTCGACATCAAGGGCGCAAAGATACTGCGCATGGGCTACATGACCACGATGATCTATTCCGGCGTTGCTCTGGTTACCGGCTACATGTTCCTGTACGCCAACGACGGAATACTTACACCGCTGCTTACCAACGCGTTCCCGGGCCTGTCGAAGACCTGGTTCACGGGGTTCGGCGCGGTAGTGTTTACCATGACGTTCGCGTGCACCAGCAACCACATGCTGTTCCTGCGAAACGCCATACGAGGCATAGACTACAACACGGTAGAGGCCGCAAGGAATATGGGCGCGGGGCCGTTCAAGGTACTGCTTAAGGTTGTAATGCCCACGCTCATCCCCACGCTGTTCTCGCTTACGGTAATGACCTTCATAACCGGTCTGTGCGCCATGTCCTCGCCTACTTTGCTGGGCTACGACTCCATCAACCCGGAGATCGTAAGACTGGCCGGAAGCTCGTCCGCGGACGAGTCCTTCCCGCAGGCAAGGGCCGCGCTGCTGTCGATAATCCTTGCGATATTTACCATAGTTCTGCTGACGGTTCTTACCGCCTACGAAAGGAAGGGCCATTATCTTTCGGTCTCCAAGACCAAGGCCAGACTGCAGAAGCAGAAGATCAACAACCCGGTGGCAAACGTTCTGGCGCACATCTACGCCTACGTTCTGTTCATAATATACATGACGCCGGTAATAATGATAATCATCTTCAGTTTCCAGAGTTATACGGCGATAAGGCTTAAGAGGATAGACTTCTCCAACTGGACGCTGATCAACTTCTTCGGACAGGAAGATTTCGAGTTCCTTACCTCGCGCGGGACCTACAAGACCCGCGAGGGCGCCATCTCCGGAGTGTTCTCCAACGCGGACGCCGTGGGCGGAATAAAGATGAGCTTCATTCTTTCCGCAGTTGCCGCCGCGCTGGCCTGCGTAATAGTTGTGGTCGCCTGCAATTACATCTCAAAACACAAGAAGACCGGCACGTTCCTGGAGTACGCGCTGCTGTTCCCCTGGCTGCTGCCGACCATACTCATCTGCTACTCCTACAGGAGCTACTTCAACACGGAGACCGTATGGTACGTGGGAAACAACAACCTGTACTACGCGGACAACGTTAAGCTGCTGATAATCATGGCGTACGTGGTTACCAAGCTGCCGTTCAGTCTGCGAATGATAAAGGCGTCGTTCTACACCATAGACTCGGAGCTGGAGGACGCGGCCAAGAACCTGGGGTCCAGTCCTATACAGACCTTCCTGAAGGTGAAACTGCCTATAATCCTGCCTAGCGTTCTGGCGGTGTTCGCGCTCAACTTCAACGCGCTGTTCACCGAGTACGACATGTCCGCGACGTTCGCCAGCAAGTACGGCAAGACCTACGCCATGGTAATACAGTCCATGACCATGGACGAAGGCTTGTACGGCTACAACGTAAACGCGTCCGGGCGGCGCTGCGCGTCCACGGTGTTCATAATGATAGTCTCCGGAATAATCCTGTGGCTGGTCTACGGCGTAGGCGCCAGGGATCTGTCCGAGAGGCTCGAGGCAAGGAAGAGGCGCAGGGAGCGTTTTGCCAAGATCTTCGGCAAGAAGAAACTTACGACGGAGCCGTAATAGTTTTCCCTGCGGCAGGAGCAAACATTGATTAAGAATTTTGTTTTCGACATGGGCGAGGTCCTGATACATTTCGATATCAGGGCCTTCGCCGACAGATATGACATAACGGAAGAGGAAAAGGAACTGGTCCTTCGGGAGGTGTTCTGGGGCAACGCAAACTGGTCGCTGAACGACTGGGGTCGCATAGACGAGGCCGAAGTCGCAAGGCGCGCCTGCGAAAGGCTTCCCGAGCGCCTTCACGAAGCCGCCTGGGGGCTGGCTACCCGCTGGTTCGATCCGCTCATGCCTGTGGAAGGAATGGCGGACCTTGTGCGGCGCGTCAAAAATGCAGGATACGGAGTGTACCTGCTCTCCAACGCAGGCGTTCGGCACAGCGAGTACT
>JAFZRK010000119.1 GCA_017619905.1 Bacillota bacterium | reverse complement strand
GGTCCTCAGGAAGTTGATGTATCCGTTGAGGTCTATGTCCAGGTGGGTGCAGTCTGCGCAGAGTCCGGTGTGGAGCCTGGCAGCGCAGCGGGGAGCGAGGTCTCTTCCGATGTTGGAAGCTCCGAAGAGCATTACTTCGGGCTTGAACTCCTGTATCGCGTCGCAGATGACCTTGGTATAGGCATCGGTGGTGTAATACTTAAGAAGCGGGCTGTTGTATACGTATACCTTGTCGGCGCCGTAGCCGCCGAGCTCATTGGCGATACCGTCTACGTTGTCTCCGAGGAGTATTCCGCAAAGCTCTACGCCGAGCTCATCGGCAAGCTTTCTTCCTTCGGAGATCAGCTCAAATGTGGTGGGCATCATTACGCCCTGACGCTGCTCGCAGAAGACCCAAACGTTCTTGAAAGCAGCAATGTCTGCACTGTTATATGCCATTATTACTTCCCTCCTTAGATTATGTGCTTCTTGGCAAGAATGTCAGCCAGCTCGTTGGTGGTATCCTTGCCGTCGCCCTTGAGCATCATGCCTACACCCTTCTGCGGAGGAGTGAAGGACTTGTAGATGTTGGTCGGAGAACCCTTAAGACCGATGGTGGTAGCATCGATGAGCGGATGATCCTTCAGCTTCTCATAGTCGAAGATCGCAATGTCCTTCTCGAATGCTTCCAGAACGCCGCTTACGCTCATGTATCTCGGAGTGTTGAGCTCCTTGATGCAGGTGACCATGCACGGAGTATCCACGCTGATCATCATGTAGCCGTCTTCGAGTATTCTCTTAACTGTGATGGTCTTGCCGTCCTTGGTGATCTCGCCTGCATAGGTGATTTGGGGCAGACCGAGCTTTTCAGCGATCTGCGGACCTACCTGAGCGGTATCTCCGTCTATTGCCTGACGTCCGGCCAGGATTATATCGTCGTCCTCTACACCGTAGGTGTCGATGGCTGCGGCAATGATCTGGGAAGTAGCGTAGGTGTCGGATCCTCCGAACTCTCTGCCGGATACGAGCACTGCCTCGTCGACGCCCATGGCCAGAAGCTCTCTGAGCATCTGCATCGCCGGTCCGGGTCCCATGCAGAACGCTATTACCTTATAGCCGTATTTGTCCTTAAGATCCAGAGCCGCCTCGACAGCGTTGAGGTCGTCGGGGTTGGTTATGGTCTGCATCGAAGCTCTGTCCAGAGTTCCGTCGTCCTTTACCGCTACCTTGCCGGAAGTATCAGGAACCTGCTTTACTGTTACGAATATCTTCATTTCCTGTCCTCCTTATATTACTTTAGTACGTGCGAAGCGATAACCATCTTCTGGACCTCGGAGGTTCCTTCGTAGATGGTCATTATGCGGGCGTCTCTGTAGAAGTTCTCTACCTTGTACTCCCTGATGTAACCGTATCCGCCGTGGATCTGGACCGCCCTGGCCGCTACCTCGTTGCACATCTCGGAGGCGAAGAGCTTGGCCATGGAGCAGACCTTGCTTGCGTCGGGGCTGTTGATGTTCTTCAGCTCCGCAGCGTGATATACGAGCTGTCTGGCGGCTTCGATCTTGGTAGCCATCTCGGCGAGCATGAAGCTTATCGCCTGGAAATCCGCGATCCTTCTGCCGAACTGTTTTCTTTCCTTGGAGTACTTGACTGCCTCTTCAAAAGCACCCTGCGCAAGACCTAAGCTCTGCGCGGAAACGCCCAGACGTCCGCCGTCCAGGGTCTGCATAGCGAGCGGGAAGCCCTTGTCTACCTTACCGATCAGGCAGTCCTTCGGAACGCGTACGTCCTCGAATACTACGTCGGAGGTCGGATAACCCATGATGCCCATCTTGTTCTCGTGAGCACCTACGGAAACTCCGGGCAGATGCATGTCGACAACGAGGAGGGATATTCCGCGGCTTCCCTTCTGGCTGGGATCGGTCTTTACGAAGGTAAGGCACCAGTCCGCCATGGGAGCGCCGGAAATGAAGCACTTACGGCCGTTAACAACGTACTCGTCTCCGTCCAGGATGGCGGTAGTGGTCGTTCCGCCGGCATCAGAGCCTGCGCCTGGCTCGGTAAGAGCGAATACCATCATCTCCTTGCCCTGGGCAACGGGGGTGATGAACCTCTTCTTCTGCTCTTCGGTTCCGCCGTAGAGTATCGGGCCGGATCCGAGGGAGTTCGGGGTGTTGGCGTAAAGCGAAAGCACCGGGCTGACGCGGGCAAACTCTTCGACCATGAGGACATAGTCGATGTAGTCTCCGCCTGCACCGCCGTACGCTTTGGGGGTCTTTACACCGAAGAAACCATACTTGGCCATCTTCTTATGCATGTCCCAGTTGTATTCACCGGTATCCATGAGCTCGTCCATGATCTCCTTGGTGAATTCGGTCTCTGCAAACTGGCGGTATAGCTTCCGGAGCGTTTCGTACTTCTGGTTTAAAATCATAACTTCTTTCTCCTTGTTCTATAGAAATACCATTAATAATAAGCAATATTGTACGACATATGATTATATTATATTACGCGCTTCTCTGCAAGGTCTTTAAGCTCAGCTTCGGAAAGTCCCAGCACTCCGCCGTAGACTTCCTCGTTGGCGTTTCCGAGCGCAGGGGAAGCTTCGTAGTCGATGGTGACCGCGGACATCTTGGAGGCAAATCCGGCGAACTCGATCTTGCCCTTTTCGTAGTGATCGACCTCGATGACCATGCCCAGCTCCTTGTACTGAGGATCCGTGCGGAAGTCGTCTATGTCCAGTACGGCGCCGGCGGGAACGTCCGCTTTGCCGAGAATCATCATTGCCTCTTCCTTGGTCCTTTCAGCGAACCACTTGGACATCTCCGCGTAGAGCTCTTCTCTGTGCTCGAAGCGGGTGTGCGGAGTGGCGAAACGCTCGTCCTTAAGCATCCATTCCATGCCCATGGCGTTGCAGAGGTTGTCCCACTGCGTGGATCCGGGCGCTCTGGAAGTATAGACGTGAACGTAGTCGTTAGGGCCGAAGGGCTTGCAGGGGAAGGTCTCGGAAGGAGCCACGTCCTCCAGGGGCATTCCGTTTCCTACTCTTCTGGGCGGCTTGCCGGTATCGTAGTAGGGTTCCCAGCCGCTGCGGCAGAGACCGATGATGAAGTCCTGCATCGCAAGGTCTATCCTCTGGCCGACGCCTTCCCTCTCCCTCTGGAGAAGAGCGGCTATGATGGACAGCGCCATCTGGATGCCGGAACCGGAGTCCGCAACGGACGCTCCGGACTTGATCGGCTGATCCGGAAGACCGGTGACAGCGCAGAAACCGCCGGTATGGGTGGCTATCGGGTCGAACGCCGGGAACTCTTCAAATCTGCTGCCCTTGGCGAAGCCCTTGATGGAAGCGTAGATGATGTCCGGCTTTATCGCCTTGCATTCTTCGTAGGAAAGTCCGAGGCGCTCCATGGAACCGGGGCCCATGTTCTCTACGATTACGTCTGCCTTCTCGAGCAGCTTCTTGATGAGAGCTATGCCCTCCGGGCTCTTCATGTTGCAGGTGATGGATTTCTTGTTCATGTTGAGCGCAAGGAATCCGTAGGTGTCGTCCTTCGGGTGAAGTCCGCTGTGGCGTCCGAGCTCTCCTCTGCCGGGTCTTTCGACCTTCCAGACTTCCGCTCCGAGCCATGCAAGGTTCAGCGTGCATACGGTACCTGCTTCGAACTGAGTGAGATCCAGGATCTTATATCCTGAGAGTGGTCCGTGTCCCATGTTTTACTTCTCCTTCTTCATTACGCGGTTCTCTATGAAATCTTCTACCATGCCGGTCATCGTGTCTCTGTTCCATTTTCTGGCATCGACCGGGTCGGCATTGAACGCCAGCACGGGTATGCCGGCATCTTCTAACGTTTTCTTGATGAAGAACGAACCTTCGACGGTCTGCATGCAGTTCTCGGGTATCATGTATACCACGCCGTCGATGTCGTTTCTTCTTGCCTGCTGCAGGAACCACTGTGCGTTCCACGGCGGCATGTGGAGGAAGTCCTCCATTCCTATGTAGCGGGCGGCCAGAGCTCTGAGCGGATCCTCCTCAACGTTGTTGCGCACGTAGGCGTCCGCGCCCATGGCAAGGTACATGCTCCATACGAACACCGCTCCATACTTCTTCTCGAAGTTCTGATAGAACGGGAAGTCGTGCCACAGTCCGCGGCCCAGCCACATGAGGCGGTACTTCTCGTTGGGAACGGCTGCCTCGCCCTTGTCGGCAAGCTCTTTTATCTCGTAGTAGAGGCGCTCCGCGTGGTCGGCGGCCCACTCGCTTCCGCGCTGCCACTGGGCGGGCATTACGGCGTTGATGGTGTCGACTACGGTGACCGGAGCGGGCTTGGTGTCCGCGATAAGGTCTCTGATCTTTCCGTACCAGACCTCCTGCCTGTTGATGTTGTCCATTACCTTCTGGAGCTTGTTGATGTCGAACATCTTTCCGGTCTTCATCTCCAGGAAGCGGATGAGCTCCTTAAGCTCCTCGACTGCGGTGTCCAGACGGTCCTTGTCGTAGAGGTTCTCCCAGTCGTCCGCCGCGTGTGCCCACCAGTCGAGCGGGAAGGTGCGGGCCTGGGTGTTCTCCATGGCGTAGAAGTCCGCGCCGTGGTTCTTCGCGAACAGCTCGAATATCTTGCCCTGGCAGTCGCAGGTAAGGCGCGTGATCGCGATAGTGGGATCGGGAAGTCCTCCCCACGGTCCGAGCGGTTTGCCTTCCGCGTCGTAAGCGTGATCGTCCGGGTCCAGACTCTCCGCGAATGCGGTAGCGCAGTAACTGCAGAGGTCGTCTCTGTAACCAGCGTCGCGCAGCAGTCCGTAGTACTTTCTGGTCATCTGCTTGGCTCCGCAGATGGCGGCCCACCACTGGTTGACCACGAACGGAATGTCCATGGCTTTCAGCACTTCCATGGGAACGTCCGCGTTCAGGTAGCCGAAGTCCTCCCCGGCTTCCACGCGGGCCTTGAGTCCCTGGAACCACTGCTTCTGATAGGCGCTGGCCTCGGCTGTTGCCTTAAGCTTCTTAACAGTTACCTGGCGCTGGGGCATTTCTTTTTTCTTTTCTTCCATGGGGCCCTCCTATCCTTCTATGAACTCTGCGATCCTGGCCTGCAGGTCTTCGTTTGCCGTTGCCGGATAGAGCATCTTGGCGAAGAGAGCGTTCTTTATGCCCTGCTCGTCCAAGCTCTTCTTCTGGCTCGGGTAATCCCAGCTGGCCGAATCTTCGTAAATGTTGGTGTAGAACAGAACGGCGTCCGCCTTCGCTGCCGCGACTTCCTCGTTGAGGGCTTCAACTCTCTGGGAGACGAAGGCCTTCTTTCCGGAATAGCCGCGGAGCATGTATCTGTCGACGATGGCCCTGATGGGCGGGTACTCAGTGTTGTAGTCCCTGTCGTAGCTGCGGTCGCCCCAGTCGTGGTCTTCCGCGACGACTACGCCGCCGGCCTTCTCTATCATGTCGTAGACCAGCAGATCTTCGTGGGCGCTTCCGGTGACGAACACTCTCTTTCCGGTGATCACCGGCCATTCCGCTGCTTCTTCGGCGAGCTTTTCGACCAGATCCGTGTGCTCCTTCTTATCCATGAAGAAGCCGGATCCGATGATGACCAATGCCTCGGTGCCGCTTACGCGGACTTCATCTCCGTGCCTCAGTTCGCCTATTCTGCGAAGAGCCGCTCTGTCAGCGTTGCAGATCGCCGCGGCTACCTTGATGGCTTCGTCCGTGACGGGCTTGCCGCTCCACTCCTCGAGCTGCTTCCTGAACAGGCCGAAGATGAACTCGTTGCGCTCCTGATGCATGCGGTTCCTGGTGAACAGCATGTCGATGAAAGTCGTCGGCGGAACGGGCATCTCGGGCATGGACCTTATCATCTCGCGTAGATAAAGGAACACTCTGATGAACTCGTCCGTGGAGTTGGATACCGCAAGGAAATCGGCGACCTCCCTGTAGGTTCCGTCGATCATCTTTTCGAACTGCTTCCTGACTACGGGATCGAACGCGAACTCAAGGATCTTGTTGGTGTAGACAAGCTCCTTGTCCGGATCGGCGTAGACCTGCACGGGCATCATGCCGGCGGCGAGGACGAGTTCGTCGGGGACGTCGGACCCGAGCTTTGCCAGTACTTTACCGCCCGCCTTCTTGTAAGCGAGCGCGGCGTCATCTCTATGCAGATAGACGTCGTACAGTCTGGCGAAGTGCTGGTTTTTTAAGGCACATTCACGTATTGCCATCAACTGGACCTCCTGTATATATTAACAATAACTATTAAACTTCTTTATGCGGGGCCTGGACTTCCAGATCCTCCAGTTTTACGATCCTGACGGGTCTTCTGGAAAGCGCTCCCGATATGGTCTTTCTGCCGTTTGCGGAGCCGAGCTCCAGATCGTAGACAGCGGCACCGGTCCTGAGAAGCACCGGAAAATCCCTCACCTTTCCGCCTGCTTCCACCATGACTGCTTCCGTCTCATCCTTTTCCGCGCACAGCAGCGCTCTGGTGAGGACAGCGGGTATCTCCGGCATGCCGGTGGACAGCACCAGCGTCCAGGGCTGGGACACTTTTCTGAGGATCTCCGCCACTCTGCCGGAACTGTCGTCTGCGGAAAGCTGCGTACGCACCGGCTCAAAGCCGCCGGGAACGTCCGCGCCGTCATTCGTGACGGACAGGAACCTTTCGGGCGCAGTCATCAGCCCCTTGGCAGCGGACTGCACCGGGTACTTTCCGCCGGCCAGGACCAGTCCCGCCATGCAGCAGACGGTGCTAAGGTATTCCGCTTCGGTCTCGTCGAACTTTATCCCTGCCTCGCGGCATTCCGCCTTCAGCACTGAAGCCATGCGCTGGCAGAGCGTTTCGGGATCGTATTTTATCTTTTCGGACGCGCAGAGGACGAACAGTTTCGCCAGCGACATTCCCTGCTCCGACCACGGATGCGGCTTAATGCAGAGCTGCGCCGCGGCGGAGGCGATATCCTTCTCCACGCTGCCGGGCCTGCAGCCCTCGAAATCCGTGCATACGAGGCCTTCCCTGCTCAGGACGAAGCTCTCGAAGCGCACCTTTCCGAGGACCATTCCGGTCTTTTTTCTGAACGCGTCGTACCATCCCCAGAACAGCCCGAAGAGCCGCATCATCTCCGGCGCGTCCGCGGCGGAAGAACGGATGAGATCCGACAGCAGCTGTCCTTCCACGACGCGGCGCTCTATGCGCCCGTCAAAGGAATGCTCGAGCCGCGGAGCCAGCCCGGTTCCCCGGAGCAGCTCGTAAGCCCTGTCCTCGTTGATGTATTCTGTTCTGCTGGCGAAGGTCTTTATTACCAGTCCGTTCTTTTCTTCCGTCATGTTCTGCTTCTATATTCCGAGTATGAGCGTCGCGAGGTTCATGTAGATCATGAGCGACAGCGCGTCCACTATGGTGGTAATGAACGGCGACGCCATGACCGCCGGGTCGAAGCCCAGCTTCTTGGCGAACAGCGGCAGGCTGCAGCCCACGAGCTTTGCAATTACAACGGTGAGAGCCAGCGCGGCGCATATTACGAACGCCACTATGGTGTTTATGTCGTTGTTGTGCATCAGCAGATGATCCACGAGCATTATCTTTCCGAATGCCACCACGGAGAGCGAGATTCCGCAGAGTATTGACACGCGGAACTCCTTCCAGATGACCTTGAGAATGTCCGAGAACTCTATGTCGCCCAGCGACAGTCCGCGGATTATGGTTACGCTTGCCTGGGAGCCGGAGTTTCCGCCGGTATCCATCAGCATGGGGATGAACGCGGTGAGCGCCACCTGGGCGGCCAGAGACTCCTCGAAGCTTGTTATTATCATTCCGGTGAACGTGGCGGACACCATCAGGAGAAGCAGCCAGGGTATCCTCTGCTTCCAAATCTCGAACACGCCGCTTCTTAAGTACGGATGCTCAGACGGCGTAATGGCGGCCATCTTCTCGATGTCCTCCGTGGCCTCTTCGGTAAGTACGTCGATAGCGTCGTCGACGGTTACGATACCTACCATCCGGCCCTCTTTGTCCACTACCGGCACGGCCATCATGTCGTACTTGGACAGCGTGTTCGCCACCTCTTCCTTGTCGTCCGTGGTCTGGACGGAGATGACGTTGTCATCCATTATGTCCTTGATCTTAACTTCGTAGTCGCTGAGAAGAAGATCGCGCACGGAAACTACGCCCACAAGTTTCTTGCGGGTGGTGACGTAGCAGGTGTAGATGGTCTCTTTTTCTATGCCGGTCTTGCGTATGTGGTCGAACGCTTCCTTTACGGTCATGTTCGGGGAAAGGTCCACATACTCTATCGTCATGATGGAGCCGGCGGAGTCCTCGGGATAGTTGAGGATCTGATTGATGTTGCGGCGGGTCTCGGCATCTACGTTCTTAAGGAGACGGGTGACGACGTTGGCAGGCATCTCTTCGATGATGTCTACCGTATCGTCCAGGTACATGTCGTCCAGAACGGCGCGCAGCTCCTTATCGGACAGGGCGGTGATCAGCACCTCCTGCATGTCCGAGTTGAGTTCTACGAAGGTATCGGCGGCGAGGTCCTTGGGAAGCAGCCGGTAGAGGCGGATGAGCTCGTCGTTGGTGATGTCGCCGTCGTCGTAGATGGTCTCCATCGCTTCCGCGATGTCGGCAGGATTCAGATCTTCCAGAACTTTCCGAAGCGCTGCGTACTGCTTGTTCTTGAGCAGTTCCAGCACGTTTGCGATCATTGTTTCATCGGTCTCGGGCATGATCTTCCTCCTTTCCACGTTAAAATTGCGGCTCGTATAGAGCCAACTTGAATTATACCACAATAAAAGTTGATTGTCTTTGTTTTTGCGTCCGGATATTGATACGAAAAGGTGGAAATGGGCGGGTTTTTGCGGTTATTTTTTTGACAACTCGCCCCGCAGGGACAAGACTGGAAAAAGACAATGAAAAAAGACTGCCTGAGCAGTCTTTTTGCAGTTCATGGAGGCGACACCCGGATTTGAACCGGGGAGTAAAGGTTTTGCAGACCTGCGCCTTACCACTTGGCTATGTCGCCTTAAAAAATGGCGGGGGTAGAGGGATTTGAACCCCCGGATGACGGAATCAGAATCCGTTGCCTTACCACTTGGCGATACCCCTATAACGCGGCATAGTTTATGGGGTGGGCGGTGAGATTCGAACTCACGTATACTGGAGCCACAACCCAGGGTCTTAACCGCTTGACGACGCCCACCGTATGAACTTATAAAATGGCGACCCGAACCGGGCTCGAACCGGTGACCTCCAGCGTGACAGGCTGGCATTCTAACCTGCTGAACTACCGGGCCGCGTGGTAGCGGGAGGGGGACTCGAACCCTCGACACTTCGGGTATGAACCGAATGCTCTAGCCAACTGAGCCATCCCGCCATAAAGTGCGGCCTGCAAACGAAGCCGCACGAGAAATATTAGCATTTATAGGCATTCATGTCAAGAAGATAATTGACTAAAAAAGCCGCGCTCTTTAATAATTCGGAAAATGCTCCGGGACGGCCTCACTTATCAAGCTTTCTGCCGTCGGAAAACGCCTTTCCTGCCGGCTTGCCGAAGCCCCAGTAGAGATGGTTCTCTATGTCGTACATGATGGGTCTGAGCTTTGCGGGATCCACCTTTCCGTCCGTAAGGACGCTCTCGTCCGCGGTGACGTTCTCTATGTTTCCGAACAGGTGGCAGTGGACGTCCTCGTACGACTCCAGCGTGCACTCTATGCAGATCGGAAGCTCCTCCACGCGCGGTGCGTCCACCACGTCCGCCTTTACCGTGTGAAGCCCGGACTTTTCGACTTTGTCCGGAACATCGTTGCCGGAGACTATGCCTACGTAATCGCAGGGCACGAGCTGATCCTCTGTGGCCATCGCGACGGTGAACGCCTTGCGCTTAAGGATGTTCTCCGTGGTCTTATGGCCCGGCGACAGGCACAGGAACACCTGATGGTCATCCCCTACCGCGCCCCACGCGGCGTTCATAAGGTCCGGCGTTCCGTCGTCGTTGTAGGTGCCTATGATCAGCACCGGCTGCGGGAATATAAGCGGTTTCTTTCCGTAATTCTTTCTCATGGTCTGCCTCCTTGACACAGTGGACACAGGGGACGGTTCTCTGGTCCAAATGATGGGGACACAGGGGGCGGTCCTCTGCGTCCGGATGATACAGGACCGGTCCGTCAGTTATCTATTATGCATATTATATCATACCGGCTGCCGGTACGTTACGGTTTTGAGTTCGGACGGCAATGTGTTATAATCGGAATATGATCAGGACAATCATCTTCGACATCTACGATACGATAATAGAGGTGGAGCGGCACGCGAACGCAGACATAGTCATGGACCGTCTGCGCGCCGCGGGCGCGGCCCCGGACCGCGGCGAGTTCCTTAAGCTGTGGGGCGAGTACTACAGGCGCGCCGAGCTTTCCTGCGAGTTCCGCACGGAAGCGGAGATATTCTACGACCGCGTCGCCTGGCTCTACGGTGTCTTCGGATGCGGAGACGACCCGAGAATCGCATATGACGCGACCGTGGAAAAGTCGAGGCAGAGAGTCGCCTATCCTGACGCGGCCGAAGCGCTGGCGAAGATCAAAACGAAGTACCGCGCGGTGGCGGGTTCCAACGCCGACAACGCGCCTCTTACGGCGCATCTTTCCAAGTGCGGCATAGAACTGGACGCCCTGTACACGTCGGAGGATCTGCGCATCTACAAGCCCAAGCCGGAGTTCTACCGGGCGATACTGGACGCGGAAGGCATAGGCGCGGAGGAAGCGCTGTTCGTAGGAGACTCGCACCTGGAAGATGTTGAAGTTCCAACATCGCTGGGGATACGGTCCGTATGGATGCGGCGCGGAAGGCCCATTAAGGATTACGGGCAGATCTTCACCGCGGACTCGCTGACGGAACTTGCGGAATACTTACTGAGCATATAAATACCGGCCTTCGGGGCCGGTTTTTTATTTTGATAAAGCGCCGCGTATACTGTGATCAAAGGACTGTTTGGGATCCCGGTCCTTAGCGTTTTATGTTCCGTTGTATCACGTTCCGCAGCAGTATCGTCAGCACCGCGGAAATGATCAGCGGCACTATCATGAGCATGAACGACCAAGCATACGAATCCGCAGCGCTGGCGCCGCCCGCCTTGAACATGTCTATCGCCATGCCGGATATGTAAGGCCCCACGAACAGGCCTATGTCCTGGAAGAAGTACAAGGTGTTTGCCGCCACTCCGGTGCTCCCGGGAAGCGCGGTCCTCATGCACAGCGCCTGAAGCGTCGGATGCAGCACGCCGTAACCTGCGGCAGCCACAAGCGCGCCCACCAGCAGCGGAGGCAGCGTCCTCGCAAATCCGAATATAAGGAACGCAACTGCGTATACCACCATCGCTCCCACCATCACCTTCGCGAAACCGTACTTATCCGCAAATCCGCCAAGCAGCGGCTTAAAGACCAGCAGCCCTATCGCGTAGAACGTAAAGTACAAGCCGATCTTTTCTATGCCTAAAAGCCCGCCGTAGATGGTCATCATGGCGCTTATGGACGCGTACGGCATGCACGCGAACAGCATCACCGCGGCTCCGGGGATGGCATCCTTGCTGAAGACGTTCTTGAATCCCACCTGGTACTGCTTGTCGCCGGAAGTTGGGGTATCGGCGCAGAAGCGCGTAAGGATGACCGCTATGAGCATCAGGACCGCGCTGCACAGGAAGGTCTTCGGATAGCCGATCTTCTGCGAAAGCTCAAGCCCTATGCTGGGCCCTATCGCCTGCCCGAAGGCCTGCGTCACGGTGTAGAGGGACACGCCCTTGCTGTACGATTCCTTGGGAAGAGCGCTCGCAACGATCGACAGACCCATGGGACCCGCGACGCCTATCCCTAGGCCCTGCAGCGCCCTGCCTATCATTATCCACGTGATGCTGCGCGATAAAAAGAACACCACGAACGACAGCGTCGTAACAGACAGCGCTATCGCCATGATGTTCTTCTTGTTGAACATGTCGTATGTGGGACTGGTGATCGGCCGGAAGGCCAGAGCCGTGCCCGCGTAAAGACCGGAGATGAGGCCTATCAGACTGGCCGACGCCCCGAGGGAATCCGCGTATTTCGGGACAAGTGTATGCGCGATAAACTGGCCCATGGTCTGAAAAAGGGCCACCATGAATATCGCTATGAACGCTTTGGTCCAGATGGTCCCGGAAGCTTTGCCCGTTGGGGCTTCCTTAACTTCCGGCGCCGGAGCGCTTTTATCCTTGTCCGTACCTCTCATTCCTGTCTTTTTCG
>JAFZRK010000118.1 GCA_017619905.1 Bacillota bacterium | reverse complement strand
CCCCTCTGGGAGCAAAGGTAAAGGCTTTCGGCGCCGCCATAGCAAAGCTGGATCACAAGGCAGCCCTTGCGGAGCTGCAGGCGAACGGCAAGCTGGTGCTCGACCTCAACGGCGAGGCCACGGACATCACGCCGGAGCTGGTAAGCTCCTCCGTATCCGCCAAGGAAGGCTTCGACGTGGCGCTGGAGAACGGAGTATGCGTAATACTGGACACCAAGGTGACGGAAGAACTGGCTGCCGAAGGACTGGCCAGGGAACTGGTCTCCAAGATCCAGCAGATGCGCAAGGCAAAGGACTTCGAGATGATGGACCGCATCAACATCTACGTGGACGCGGACGCGGACGTCGCCGCGGCGATAGAGAGCTTCAAGGACTACATCATGTCCGAGACTCTGGCCGACAGCATCTCCGCAAAGAACGGTTTGGAGGCATACGACATCAACGGCCACAAGACCGGCATAGACGTAGAGAAGATCTGACTGCCGGGCGTATCCCGGGAGACCGCCCGCAATGACCGAGCGCTTGTCCAGGGTGCCATTCCCAGCATGCATCCATAGTAATATAGTAGAAAAGCGGCTGAAAAGGCCGCTTTTTTCGTCAGGTAAGTTATTATTCTTTGTCTGAAGACAGTGCTTTTTTCAAGTAATTTACATAAAAAATATGTGCTGTTCACAAATTATACAGCACTTCTTCAAATCTGCTTGACAAACCACATTAATTAAAGGCATAATGTAAGGCGTTATTTAGCTTGAAAAGCAACTTTTCAGGAGGTTTAAAATGAGAAAAGCAAGCAAGGTATTGTGTGTGCTGCTCGTTCTCGCAATGGTCTTCGGCCTTGCGGCATGCGGCAAGCCCGCCAATAACAACACAGCAGAGGCTCCGACCTATACGCTGAACCTGGCTACGACCGCTCTGGGCAACAACTGGAACCCCCACACCTGGGAGACCAGCGCAGACGACGCAGTCAACGGCTATATCACGAGCCCCTTCGTCACCATGTCCATCAAGGATTCCAAGAACGGCGTATACCAGTGGATCTATGAGATGGCTACCGCAGTAACCGACGTTACCGCTACCCATCAGGCAGATCTGGACAAGTACGGCGTAAACTTCCAGGACAAGGAAGACGGCACCAAGAAGACCGCTGCCGAGACGACAGACGGTTACGTCTACGAGATAAAGCTGAACCCGAACGCCAAGTGGGCTAACGGCAACGCTATTACCGCAGACGACTACATCTACTCCATGCAGGAGCTCCTCAACCCGAAGATGCACAACTATCGTGCCAATCTTTACGTAGACGGCGAGTCCGCAGTTGCCGGCGCAGCCAAGTACTACAACTCCGAGGCGCCCATCTACACCTGCATGGCCTACACCGACGAGGCGTACGACTATGACATCGACAAGGGTATCGCGGACGGCGTTGTTTACATCAACGTTAACACCACCGGCTACGAGCTGTACAGCATGACCCTGTCCGACCTCGACGCCCAGTACAACGGCGGAGCCAACGCTGCCCTGATCGAGAGCATCAAGAGCGGCGCCAACGCTTACGGCTACACCAAGATCACCGACGCCAACAAGGCAGACGCCCTCAAGATCATCGACGACATCCTTGCGGGACCCTTCGGCGTTTCCGATCCTGATCAGCGCGCTCAGTACTCCAAGGAAGCTCTGTTCGTCAACACCGGCGTAGGTGAAAAGTACGAATATGACGTAGTTGGCTGCTACAAGGTAGACGACTACACCATCATCTACGTAAACCAGAACCACATCGACATCAACTACTTCCTGACATCCCTCACCAGCACCTGGCTCGTTTACAAGGATTACTATGAAGCGGGCAAGGATACTTCCGGCGAGCTCATTACCACCAACTACGGAACCAAGGTCGAGAACACCATGGCTTATGGTCCCTACATGCTTGAGTCCGTACAGACCGACAAGCAGATGGTATTCGTTCAGAACCCGAACTGGTACGGATGGGAGAAGGGCGAGGACGGCACGCTCGTTTCCTACACCAACTTCGAAGTAGACGGCAAGAAGGTACAGCAGTACAGGACCACAAAGATCGTTCTCGACGTTATGGATAATGCCGCTCAGAAGCAGGCGTTCCTCAAGGGCGAGATCTCCAGCTGGGAACCGAATCCGGAAGACCTCGTAACTTACGCTTCCTCCGATCAGCTGTACAAGATGGATGAGACCTACACCTGGTCCTTCTTCTTCAACACCAACCCCGTTCACCTGCAGGAGATGGATAACTCCAAGGGCAACACCAACTCCATCGTTCTGTCCAACACCAACTTCCGTAAGGGCTTCTCCCTTGCGATCGACAGGGCTGAGTGGGTCACCGCGACTCCGGGATACAAGCCGGCATTCGCGCTGATGAACAACCTCTATTACTACAACATCTACGAAGATCCTACTTCTTCCTATCGTGGATCCGATCAGGCCAAGAAGGCCATCGTCAACCTCTATGGAATCGAGTACGGCGAAGGCAAGGCATACAAGACCCTTGACGAAGCTCACGACTCCGTAAACGGCTACAACCTCACCGAGGCCAAGGCTCTCATGAAGACCGCCTGCGAGGAACTCGTTGCTGCCGGTCTCTACAAGGAAGGCGAGCCCATCAAGATCAGAATGGCTTATAAGAAGGGCGCTCTCGACTCCACCGATCAGAAGCAGGCTGCTCTCATGACCAAGTACATCAACGCGGCTGCTGAAGGCTCCGGTTTCGGAACCATCGAGCTCGAGCCCGTTGGAAGCATTGAAGACCGTTACGGCGCAGTTCCGGCCGGCGAGTTCGCCATCGGCTGCGGCGCATGGGGCGGCGCGGCATTCTATCCGTTCCGTAACATGCAGGTCTACTGCGATCCGGATCAGTACAGCATCAACGAAGCTGCTGACTGGGATCCCAAGAGCGAAGAACTCACCATCAACATTAACGGCGAAGACGTCACCATGACCTGGCAGGCATGGTCCGGCGCTCTCGTAGGTTCCGGCGTCTATGCTGGCGCGGACTTCGAGACCAAGCTGAACGTCACCGCTACGATGGAAGAGGAATACCTGAAGAAGTACTATCGTATACCCGTTGCAGGATACACCGCTTGCGAGCTGCTCAGCTTCAAGCACGCGTACTACACCGATGAGTACAACATCATGTACGACTTCGGCGGACTGCGTCTCATGTCCTACAACTACAACGACGCTGAGTGGGCCGACTTCGTCAAGGCACAGGGCGGCGAACTCCACTACGAGTAATCAGTAGTACACACATTTCCAGCGAAGTGTAACAAAACCGAAGCGAGGGGAGCTTTATGCTCCCCCCGCTTTAAGCGTCTTTTTTCGTGGATACTTAAGAGATCCCCTGTTTCCGCGCGGGACCTCTTAAGGCGCCATGCCAAAAACGTAAGGAAGGAAAGTGCATATGGGAAAATACGTATTAAAAAGAGTTCTCCTGATGTTCTTTACGTTCTTTGTGATAGTCACGATAAGCTTCCTGCTTATACGGCTCCTGCCGCGTGAACTTCCTCAGGACAAGAACCTCCGGGACGTTATAGTCGCGCGCTGGGAGGCGCTCGGTTATAACAAACCTCTTCTGACCCAGTACTGGATCTATCTTAAGGGCATCTTTACCAAGTGGGACTTCGGTACCAGCTGGTACATCCAGTTCCGCGAGCCCGCATGGAACGTGCTCATGAGCCGTCTCCTGCCCACGGTACTGGTAAATCTTTACTCGTTCATTCTTTCTGTTCCTCTGGGAATCGCCTTCGGCATTTATGCTGCCATTAAAAAGAACAAATGGCAGGATCAGTTCATAAGTACCATGGTAATGCTGTTCGTCTCGGTGCCGAGCTACGTATACGCATTCCTTGTTCAGTACATCTTTTACTTTAAGCTGGGCGTTCTCCCGCTTACGGTCTATTCGCTCGCGGACGCCGGCGGGTCCTGGTGGACGGGCAAGATGTTCGTCAGCATGATCGCTCCGATTCTTGCTCTCTCCTTCGGACAGATAGCCGGACTTACGCGTTTCACAAGAGCGGAGCTCACCGAGACCCTTACTTCGGACTACATGCTGCTGGCCCGCACCAAAGGTCTTACCCGCAGCCAGGCGACAACGAGGCACGCCCTCAAGAACGCCATGGTCCCCATACTCCCGATGATAATCGGTACGTTCATAGGAATACTCGCAGGTTCCATGGTAATAGAGCAGATCTTCTCCATACCAGGCGTAGGCCAGCTCTACATTAAGTCCATCAACCTGTTCGACTACGACATATTCATGATAGACACGATCTTCTACACGTTCATCGGTCTTCTGGCAGGTATCATTAATGACATAAGCTACGGATTCATTGATCCGAGGATCAGAATGGGGTCGAGGAAATGATGAATAACGCAGATTACAACAATATACCCAAGGACAAATTCGTCCTTGTGAACGCCGGGCAGCGTCTTACGGACAAGAAGTTCGAAGACAAGCCTATCGGCTACTTTAGGGACGCGTGGATACGCTTCCGCAAGAACAAGGGCTCTATAGTGGCAGCGATCATCATACTGCTCATAGTTCTTTACGCTTTCCTTACGCCGCTGTTCATAACCACGCACAGCGCCACTTTCCTTGACGCTTACTACGCCAAGAAGCCCGCACGTCTGATGAGTCTCGCGAAGGCAGGCATGTCCGACGGCACCGTAACGCGTACCTTCGCAGAAGGCGGTCTTGTAAAGGCGCTGGGCATAGGCGTAGCCGCCGAGGACTGGACCGGCACCGGAAAGGTCACCATCGCCCAGGGCAAGGAGAGCTACTACCAGCCCATGAAGAAGATCACCGAGGGCACTCTTACCGCGGAGATCAAGGGCGCCAAGCCCAAGATGGTATACCAGAACTGCAAGATAGAGACCTATCTTGAAGTAGGTTTCATGTACAAGAGCGTGGAGCAGTCCGAGTACGCCCGCATAAGAGAGTGGGAGGAACAGACCGGTCTGCACGTTCTCTATCCGCTGATCGCCAAGAACGAGTATACCCAGGACGTGAATGACGCCAACTACTGGTACAAGACAGTAAAGGGCAACCCCGTCACCACCAAGTCCGGTACTGCCGTACAGGTCTCCCTCTCCGACGATCTGGTCCTGGAGGACAACTACAAGAGAGACGAGAACGGCGACCCCGTCTACTACGAGTACGCGGGCGGCGGCGACCATGCCACTGCTCAGTACAAAGTACGCGTTCTTTACTACAACTATTACAGATACCTGAACGGCTTTGAGCCGGAGTACCTGTTCGGCACCGACAGCCAGGGCTACGACCTTGCGCTCCGTCTCGCCGGCGGTCTGCGTCTCAGCCTGCTGCTGGCCGTATCCATCTCCGCCATCAACCTCGTCATCGGCGCCATCTACGGAGCCATCGAGGGTTACTACGGCGGCGCGGTGGACCTCATCCTGGAGCGTATCGCGGACATCCTCTACGACGTTCCGTTCATAGTGGTAGTTACGTTGTTCCAGATACATCTGGCCAGTAAGGTGGGACCGATCCCGAGCTTACTGTTCGCCTTCATATCCACCGGATGGATAGGAATGGCGGCCCGTACAAGGACGCAGTTTTACAGGTTCAAAGGTCAGGAATACGTTCTGGCGGCCCGTACGCTGGGCGCTAAGGACTGGCGCATAATCTGGAAGCACATATTCCCTAACTCTCTGGGAACGATAATCACCTCCGCGGTGCTGGTCATCCCGGGAGTCATCTCTACGGAGAGCATGCTCTCGTACCTGGGCATAGTAAAGCTGGGCAACTCCACGACTACGTCCCTGGGCACGCTGCTTTCCGACGCGGCGGGCATCTGGACCAACTACCCGCATCTGCTGCTGTATCCGGCGCTGGTGCTGTCGCTCCTGATGATCTGCTTCAACCTGTTCGGTAACGGTCTGCGCGACGCGTTCAACCCGTCGCTGCGCGGTGTGGAGGACTAAAGATGGATAAGATACTAGAAGTTAAAAACCTTAAGGTATCCTTCCGCACCTCCGGAGGTACCGTTAAAGCAGTTAGACACATCTCTTTCGACCTTGAGCGCGGCAAGACCCTCGCCATCGTAGGCGAGTCCGGTTCCGGAAAGTCCGTAACGTCCAAGGCCATACTCGGCATACTCGCGGGCAACTCCATCATAGAGGGCGGCGAGATACTGTTCGACGGCATGGATCTTCTTAAGATAGACGAAGAGACCATGTGCGACATCCGCGGAAACCGCATATCCATGATATTCCAGGATCCGCTGTCGTCGCTCAACCCGATAGTAAAGATAGGCAGGCAGATAACGGAAGCCATGCTCCTTAAGGACAAGGGCAACCGCAGCACTGCCCGCAGGGACTTCAACGACCTGCTCGCCATAATAAAGGAAAACTCCACCGCTGCGCTGGGCAAGGAAAGCGAAGCCAAGGTAGCGGAAATGTGCAAGAAGTTCGATGAGTTCAACATCGAATCCAACCACATGCAGGAGAGCTACAACAACGCAAAGAACGTCGCGGAGGACCTGATCTCCGACGCGGAGGACTTCCTGTTCCTTGCTTCCAAGAACCAGAAGCTCGACGTAAAGTCCGACCTTAAGACCATGGCGGACAAGCTCAAGAAGGTAAAGGACGAGTTCTATACCTACGGCATGGACGAGAAGGTCGACGCCGCATATCTGGAGCTCAAGAATGCGGCATCCACCGCCAAGAGAGGCAAGATCTCCGATATCCCGGAAGGCGTAATCAACGCTGTAAAGGACGTCGAGGATCACATGCGCACGCTCAATTCCCAGACTGAACCGGACTTCTTCCGCATCGGCTTCTATAAGCAGAACAATCCGGAAACGGATCTTCACGCTATGCCCGTGGAGGAGCTGAACGAGTTCTGCCTGGATTACCTTAACGAGAACTTCATGCTGGAGTATCTGGACATGGAGCAGAAGGGCGTTGAGTATTCCTACCGCACCGCTCTGGAAAAGAAGAAGTCGGTCATAGACGAGCTTAAGGAAGACCGCACGTTCTTCGAGCAGGAAGGTCTGTCCAGGACCGACGCTCACAAGAAGGCCAAGGAACTTGCGGCAATGGTGGAGGACTCCATAGACAAACTGGAGATCAACAAGGACTCTGTTGCCTATACCTTCGGGCATGCGCTGGAAGACGCCATAGACAGGTACTACAACGCAGTGGTCAAGAACCCCAAGGAAGAGGCCCGCTACGCAAAGCAGTCCGCCAAGAGAGACGCCCTTATCGCAAAGGGCAAGACCGTGGACTGGAAGGTCGTTCCCAAACTGGTCTACGACCTGGACGAGCTTAAGGGCAACATGACCGCTGTCATGGACAACATGATAGTCCACTACGAGAACTACATCGCCGCGGGCGAACCGGACTTTTCGAAGCGTTCCGTGGAGATCGTGGACTTCATGAAGTACAAGGCCGCCGCCGTGGTCCACAAGATAACCAGGAGCATGGCCAAGGAGAAGGCCATAGAGCTCATGGAAGAGGTAGGCATCCCCGAGCCGCGTATCAGGTACAACCAGTACCCGTTCGAGTTCTCCGGCGGCATGCGTCAGCGCATAGTCATAGCCATAGCTCTTGCGGCAAACCCGGACATCCTCATCTGCGACGAGCCGACCACAGCTCTGGACGTTACCATCCAGGCGCAGATACTGGAGCTCATCAACAAGCTGAAGGCGGAGAGAGACCTGTCCGTCATATTCATAACCCACGACCTGGGCGTCGTAGCCAACATGGCGGACGAGATAGCCGTCATGTACGCAGGAAAGATAGTGGAGTTCGGAACGGCGGACGAGATCTTCTACGATCCGCGTCATCCGTACACCTGGGCGCTGCTGTCCTCCATGCCGGACCTCGACACCAAGGAGAAGCTGGACGCCATACCCGGCACTCCGCCGAACATGATCTATCCGCCGGAAGGCGACGCGTTCGCTGCAAGAAACAAGTACGCGCTGCAGATCGACTTCGAGCAGGAGCCGCCCAAGTTCCACGTATCCGACACGCACTGGGCCGCCACCTGGCTGCTGCATCCTGACGCGCCCAAGGTCGAGCCGCCGCGCATCATCGTGGACAGGATAGAAAGAATGAAGAAGAGATCCGGAGGTTCTATATGAGCAATTACGACAACAGCGAAGTACTTCTTCGCGTAGAGAATCTCTGTCAGTACTTTAAGATGGGAAAATCGGAGCTTAAGGCAGTCGACAACGTGAGCTTCGATATCCGCAAGGGTGAGGTATTCGGCCTTGTAGGAGAGTCCGGCTGCGGCAAGACCACCACCGGCAGAGCCATCATCAAACTGTACGACATTACTTCCGGAAGCATATACTTCAAGGGCCAGCGCATAGGCGCGGGCATCAGGAGCTACAAGGACGCCATAAAGGAGGCCAAGGCCGAACTGAAGGGCGGCAAGGACTCCGATCCCGTAAGCCAGGAGCGCGCCCAGGAGCTGGAAGAGATCATAGCCCGCAACAAGGAAGAGATCAAGAAGGCCAAATACGACAACAAGCACGTCGACAAAGACCTTCTTACCAAGATCCAGATGATATTCCAGGATCCTATCGCGTCCCTCAACCCCCGTATGACGGTCAAGGAGATAATCGCGGAAGGTCTGGTCATCAACGGCGAGAAGGATAAGAAGGTCATCGAAGATAAGGTCTTCGGCATCCTGGAGCAGGTAGGTCTGGTACGCGAGCACGCCGGCCGCTACCCGCACGAGTTCTCCGGCGGACAGCGTCAGCGCATAGGCATAGCCCGCAGCGTCGTCATGCACCCGGATCTTCTTATCGCGGACGAGCCGATATCCGCTCTGGACGTGTCCATTCAGGCGCAGGTAATAAACCTGATGACCGAACTGAGGGACCAGCTGGGCCTTACCATACTGTTCATAGCGCACGACCTTTCCGTAGTTAAGTACTTCTCCGACAGGATAGGCGTAATGTACTACGGCAACATGGTGGAACTGGCGGCGTCGGACGAGCTGTTCGCTCATCCGATGCACCCCTACACCAGGTCGCTGCTCTCGGCTATTCCTCTTCCGGATCCGCGTTCGGAAAAGAAGCGCACAAGGATAACCTACAACGCTCTGGCTGCTCACGATTACAGCGTGGACAAGCCGACCCTGCGCGAGATAATCCCCGGGCACTTCGTACGCTGCAACGACGCGGAGGAAAAGGCCTACAGGGAAGAATTCAACCTGTAAGAGTGGAGCTGGAGCGCCTGCTGTGGACGACAGACTTAAACTGCTTATAAAATACGTTTGCGCCTGCGCTGTGGCCGGCCTGATGATCCTTGTGTATCTTAAGGGGCATCAGTATGCCGAAGCGGAAACGCTGGCGGATAAATACCGGCTCATCTGCGACGCGTTTACGATACCGGGCGTAGTCTTCTGCCTGTCCGCGGCGCTTGTTGCGCTTGTCAACGCAGGGAGCTTGGACGGCATCGGCTACGCGCTGAGCTATGCGGTAAAGATGCTGATCCCGGGCGCGGGGCTGAACCGCGAGACCTACGCGGAGTACGTGGAGCGCAAGCACGAAAAGAATCATACGGGCTACGGTTTCCTGCTGCACGTGGGGCTGGTCCTGGCGGCGGTCGCAGTGGTATTCCTGATACTGTTCAACAAGGCGTACGTTGGCTGAGCGCTCTCCCGTAAAATGATACGATCCATAAGGCCCTGTTTTAGCGGGGCTTTTATATTTGCAGGTTTTATCAATACGCAGCGCGCCGGTCTCTCTCAGCCAACTGCGCGGCTTCACGCCAAGCCCTTTCAGGAAGCCATTCTGCTCGGCTCGTACCTAACGGCCTCGCAGTGGCTTCCTAATGAAAGGTCTTTTCTACCGCTCCGTGATGGCTTCGGTCGCCGGCGCGCTGCGCATTAGAAAACAGCAATATAAAACGACCTGCTTACTGCAGGCCGTTTTTTTCGCATATGCCGTTTATGGGACAGCGCCCGCACTCCGGTGAGCGCGCGTGGCAGCACTGCCTCCCGTGGAAGATGAGCGCGTGGTGCGCCAGCGTCCAGCGGTCCTTAGGAATGGCTCTATGAAGGCCAAGCTCCGTCCTGAGGACGTCCTTCTCGTCCGTGATCCCTATCCTGTTGGCGAGCCGGAAAACGTGGGTATCCACGGCTATCTGCTGTTGTCCGAAGCCCTCTGCCAGCACCACGTTGGCGGTCTTTCTGCCAACTCCGGGGAGCGACACCAGATCGTCGAAGCTTCCGGGCACCTCACCGCCGAAACGCTCAAGGAGCTGACGGCTCATGGCGAGGACGTTCTTGGATTTGTTCTTGTACAGGCCTATGCTCCTTATGTAGTCCTGCAGCTCCTCCTCGGAGAGCTTTACCATGGACTGCGCGTCAGGCGCCGCGGCGAACAGGGCGGGGGTCGCCTTGTTGACGCTGGCGTCCGTGGCCTGCGCGGACAGCATCACGCTTACCAGAAGCTGGTAAAGCGTTCCGTAGTCCAGAGCGCACTGCGCGTCCGGGTAAGCCAGTTCCAGAGCGTCTATTACTTTTTTAACTTTGTTTTTCGTAAGCATACTGAAAGTATATCCCAGAAGACCGGATAGTTCAAGTTCAGCGCGCGGAGCTTCCCGCCGGTCCGGTGCGCAGGCACAGCGCCAATTCTTAGTTCTTGCATTTAATATGACGTAGATAT
>JAFZRK010000117.1 GCA_017619905.1 Bacillota bacterium | reverse complement strand
TGCCCTGGGCGGGATCTTGTCAGCCATGTAGCCCTTGGGCGGGGTGAAGATGAAGAACGCGCAGACGAACACGATGGCGCCGAGGATTATTCCCAGCCATCTGAACGCGAAGGGAACGCCCTTCTGCAGGAAGGCCTGCGCGATAGGCACGCAGACTACTATGGATGTTCCGAAAGCGCAGGTGGCAATGGCGGAAGCGAATCCCCTTCTGGTGGGGAACCACTTCTGCAGGCAGTTGGTGGCGCCCGCGTACGCAAGCCCTACTCCAACACCGCCCAGGACGCCGTAGGTGATGTAGATGAGCCACGGAGCGCTCTTGGGGAGCATGGAGGAGAGGAACAGTCCGGCAAAGAAGAGTATGCCGGAGAGCATGTTTACGATGCGCGGTCCCTTGCGGTCTACGATAACGCCGCCGAGGAATATACCCGCTGAGAAGGCGAAGAGGTTGACTGCGGAGATGAAGGATACCGCTGTCTTCTCCCAGCCGTAGTAGTCCATTACGGGCTGCTGGAATACGTTCCACATGTACACGATGCCTACGCAGAGCATCGTGATGATGCAGGCGATCACTGGTGCGATCTTGAATTCTTTGTTCTTCATACTGAAGCTCCTATTCTGCAAAATGAAAAATGATGCCGATTACCGCTGACGCGGCTATAAATACTATAGGGTGAAGGTCCTTGACCTTCTTTATGTTAGTCACCGCCATGAGTACCGCGAAGAGTATCAGGGGCTTTATATCTATCGATGTGATGTGCAGCAGGCCAGCGGTGCTGGTGCCGAAGAGGCTCACTGCCATGAGGCCGATAAGGGCCGCCGTTATGAGCGCCGTGGACGCAGGGCGTATCCCGTAGAAAGCGTTGTCCACCTGCCTGTTGCTCCGGAACTTGTCCAGGAAGCCCGCGATGATAAGGATTATTATTATCGACGGCGCTATGAGCCCGAGCGTTGCGACAACGGCTCCCGGCACGCCTGCAGTGGTAAAGCCCACATAGGTAGCCATGTTGACGCCTATCGGACCCGGCGTGGATTCCGACACCGCAACCATGTCCGCAAGCTGCCCGGAGGTGAACCAGCCGGTCCTTGCTCCGAGACTGGAGAGGAACGGCAGCGTCGCAAGACCTCCGCCCACCGCGAACAGCCCAACCTTGAAGAATTCCCAGAAGAGCGTCAGCAGTATCATCCGTGCGCCCTCACATTCTGTACCACTATTCCGCACAGCGCGCTGGCCAGCACGAATATTATGGGCGATATGTCCGTCAGCAGCGTCCCCGCAAGGACAAGGACGAATATTACCGCAGCCGGAACATCCTTTATCGTTTTTTTGCCGAGCTTGATCACGGAATTGAGTATCAGCGCGCAGACGCAGACCCTTATGGCCGCGAAAGCGTTCTTTACTGCGGCAAGCTCCGCGAAATTAGCCAGAAAAGCCGCTATGATGGTGATGATCACCAGCGACGGGAACACAACGCCCAGCGTGGCGGCTATGCCCCCAGGGATCCCTTTGCGCTTCCTTCCCACGAAGGTAGCCGTGTTGACCGCTATTATGCCCGGGGTGCACTGCCCTATGGCGTAATAGTCCAGGATCTCCTCCTCCGTGACCCACTTTTTCCTGCTTACCAGCTCTCTCTGAAGAAGGGGCAGCATGGCGAGCCCGCCCCCGAACATCAGGGAGCCTATCTTAGCAAAGCACAGAAACAATTCGACTAATTCCATACATTGTAGTTTATCAATTATCAAACTATTATGCAATACGGTTTCACCATTCATAACGCCTGAAACGCCTGCAAAGATTGACTATTTTTTGCCATTATGATATCATTCTTTCCGGTGACGATACGGAGGTCCCGATGAGAAGACCGCTTCTTCTTGTGCTTCTGGCCCTTTGTCTGGTCATCGTTTTTTTATACTGTAAGGATCCCTTCGGGCTCGGCAATGCCCTGCTCCCAAAGACGTCGATCGAAGCGGAGGACGGCAGCGTATACACCGCGGAAGGCATCGTCACACGGGTGCAGGATAAGAGCGGATATCTGGCTGTAACGCTCAAGGTGGGGAAAGAGAGCATACTTGTCCGGCTCTCCGCGGACGTCACGGATCCTTACGATCTTGTAGGAAGGCGCGCGGAGGCTGTGGGCAAGATATCCCTTCCGGACGGGAGGAGGAACCCCGGGTGCTTCGACTACCGCCTCTATCTCAAAGGGCGCAGGATATTCCACATCATGGACGTTTCGCGCTTCCGCTTCACTGCCGGGGAGGTCAGGCGTCCCCTGTTCCACTTGCTTTCTGTTCTCAAAGGACGCTTCTACGCTAAAGTGCGTCCCTTCCTCAGCGACCAGCAGTTCCAGCTTCTGGCAGGCCTCCTGTTCGGGGAGACAGCCTACATGGATGAGGATCTCTACGAGGAGTTCCGCCTGAACGGCATAGCGCATGTTCTTGCCGTGTCCGGACTGCACGTGGGGCTGCTGTACTCCGTGATCCTGAAGCTTCTCGGCGGGCGAAGGAACAGCCGGACCACGATCGCGGTCTCCGCCTCGCTCCTGGCTTACGCCGCGCTGTCGTCGTTCTCGGTATCTGTTCTGAGGGCGTCCTTCATGATAGCATTAAACATGCTGGCCTTCCACCTTAAGAGGCGCTACGATCTAACCAGCGCCGCGACGCTCTGCGCCATAGTCTTCCTGATCCAGAACCCTTACAGGCTCTTCGACAGCGGCATGCAGCTGTCATTCTGCGCCGCGTACACCATGGGCGTAGCCCTGCCTTGGGCGGTCTCCAAAGGTACGGAGCTCTCCGACAAATACCGCAAAAAATGGATAAAGGCGGCCTTCGACATATTCGCCCCGAGCGTCATGGTGCAGCTCGGGATGACGCCC
>JAFZRK010000116.1 GCA_017619905.1 Bacillota bacterium | reverse complement strand
GCTTTTGCGGCGCGCGGAAGGAAAGGGGAACATATGGCACAAAAAGTGAAAGCAGGCGTACTTGCGGCACCCGGTGTGACGCAGATCAGAGAATTCGACATGCCGAAGCTGGGAAAAGGTGCTGCCATCTGCAAGGTCCTGAAGGACGAAGGCATCAAGTACAGAAAGGCCCAGCTGGCATAACACGGCAAAGGCATCCGGATCTTTTCCGGAAAAGCTTTACAGCAAAATACAGAACGGCCCCGCGAAAGCGGGACCGTTTTTTATTCTTTATTGATCCTGTTCCGTACTGATCACAGCCGTTGCAGCTACTTGCATTCCTCCTCCGGGAATTTCCATGAGAGCATGCTCCAGTACGGTTTTGTTACTCTTTCAGAGAATTGCTTCATATCCACGCCGTTCCAGTCGTAGAAGCCCTGTCTGCTTTCGCTTCTGGGGCCCATTTTACCCTCTTCCATGAGTTTTTTCATGAAGTCCGGTATATCTGTCCTGTTCGACAGAATAGGCCATATGTTCCGGCATGCGGCGGCGTTGAGCTCAAGACCTCCGTTGTCGAAATGCTCGAAGATCCCTATCGATGTATATCTGGGGCAGAAGCTGTACTCAAGGCATGTATCCACGTCCTCGGGATCGCAGACGCCTTCCTCTACCAGAGCGAGCGCCTCTCTCCACAGAGCGAACTGCAGACGGTTGCCGATGAAGCCCGGCGTCGGCTTCTTAAGGGCCACGGGCTTTCTGTCCATCTCCTTAAGGAAACCGCAGGCATAGTCCATGGCTTCCGCGGTGGTGCTGTCCGCTCCGCATATCTCGAAATACGGGACCATGTGAGGCGGATTGAACGGATGAGCAACAAGTATCTTATCCGCGTTCTTTCCGGCTCCTTCCGCCAGCACGTTAGGAACTATCGAGGAGCTTACCGAACAGACGGCCTTAAGATGCGGACAATTCTCTTCCAGATTGCGGAACACTTCGTATTTGGCGTCAGTAGTCTCGAGAACGGACTCGAAGACGATCTCCGCGTCCTTCATCCCGCTGTAATCGAAAACATAGGTCAGATAGCTCTTGCATACCTCTGCCTGTCTTTCATCGATGATGCCCTGCTCTACCATCTGAGCGTAGAACCCATCTACTACCGCGCTGCATCTGTCGACTGACTTCTGACTCCTTGCGAATACCACTGTTTTCCAGCCGTGTCCGGCGGTGAGCACTGCCATGCTGCTGGCTATCATGCCTGTCCCGACTATACCTACTGTTCTCATGTTTTCCGCCCTTTCTGACCTCTGTGTAGCATGAAAATGCGTTTTGAAAAAAGGGGCAATGCTCTCCGCACTGCCCCTTTTCGTTCTGAAACTACTCGGTAACTATGCGTACCTCGTCGCCTTCGATAGCGAAGTGCGGCTCGATGTTCTGGTTGACGGTGATCTCCTCGACGTAGTCTATGACTTCCTTGAACCTGGGGTTCTCGTGGGTCAGGACTTCCGGAACGAAGGTGTCGTCGTCGATCCATACAGGAACGTAAGTGAACTTGTCTATCTTGCCGTCCTTAAGATACATCTTTGCGAGTATGGTCTTGCAGGAGTCGAAAGGCATGGTGCGCTTAGGGTTCTTCTTGAAGTCCTCGTTCAGCTTGCGGATGTCGGCGTGGCGGGAGTCGTTGATGAGTCCGTTCTTGCCTTCGAAGTAAGCCGCCGGGCCTTCGGTCGCGAAGTTGGCCAGCGAGTAGAATATCGGCTTGCCCTTGTACACTTCTATGCCCTTGAGTATGTGGGTATGGTGGCCTATGACCACGTCCGCGCCCTCGTCCAGAGCGTAGTGTCCTACTATCCTCTGATAGTCGGCTATGACTGCCGGAGTAAAGTGGATGCCCCAGTGCTGGGAAACTACCAGTATGTCTACCTGCGGGCGGAGCTTGTGGATGTCCTCGATCATGTTGTTGAGGTCATCTATGTGCGGCCAGCTGAAGATCCTTACCGGAGTACCGGGCTGATCGTGCTCTACGCACGGAGCCGCGGTTATGCCGCGCATCGGGTTCGCGCCCGGTCTGTCTCTTAATGCCCAGTAGTCCTGCGGCAGTATGGAGCAGTATGCCAAGAAACCGATCTTTGTACCGTCGTCCAGGGTCCTGATTATCGGCTGTCTGGCCTCTTCCAGGTTGTTGCCCGCGCCGACGATGTCTACGCCGGATTCCTTCATTATGCGCATGGTGTCGTAGAAGCCCTCGAAGCCCCAGTCAAGAACGTGGTTGCCCGCGTTGGACATTACGTCGAAGCCGGCTCTCTTAAGGCAGGGGCCTGCGGAAGGATAGATGCGGAGCGGCAGTCTGCACTGGCAGGCCGGGGCTCCCTTATCCGTTACTACCGCTTCCAGCTGTCCGAACAGGAGATCGCAGTCGTGAAGATAATCGTTGGTCTTCTCGAATATGCTGTCCATCTCCGGACGCTTGGGGGCGGTATCGCCTACGAAATAAACTCTTTTTTCAGCCATCTTAAGTCTCCTTTCAGGCTATTTCTGATGTTTCCCTTAGAATATCGCAAGCACAGTGATAACGATCATGCCTACGATCAGAGCTACGGCGCAGACAACGAGCTGATATACTACCAGCTTCTTTGCCATTGCCTCGTCACGGCACTGTCCGAGGAATACGGCACCACCGGTGCTGAACGGGGACATTGCTGTGAAGTGAGCTCCGAGCAGAGTTCCCAGGAACATGAGCATCGGATTGGCAGCGCCGCCGGTAGCAGCTACGAGAGCCGGTACCATGGGAGCGACCATCGGGAATACAACTGTGATACCGCCGGAGAATGCGGAGAGGAAGCCTCCCAGCAGGCACATGAACAGCGGCAGCAGCTTAGCGGATACGTTGGCTCCGAGCCATCCGGTAATGATGTCCACAGCACCGGCCTTGGTAGCAACTGCCATCAGTGTGGAGATACCGGCAAGGAGCAGCAGAGTGTTCCATGGAACTGCCATTACTACCTTCTTCTGATCAGCAAGGTTGAGGAACTTGCAGATGAGGAAGCCGATCAGGCACAGTGTCTGCATGTCGCAGAACTCGGTGAGGTTCTTGAGGAACGTTCCGCCGATGAAGGTCTTCAGAACGCCGGGAACTACAGCGAAGAATACTACGAACGCGATTACGTACAGGGTCCTCTTCTGTTCCGGAGTGAAGTCTGCCGGCTTCTGCTCAACGCCTTCTACCTTCTTGATGTTATATCCCTTGTAGATGAAGAAGAATATAACGATTACGATGAGGGAGACGAGGCAGGTGAGTCCGCAGATCTGCCAGGTGTACTTGAGGCCTTCTGCTTCGTAGCCGTTGGCCTTGATGGATCCGTTGATGATTCCGCCGGAGGCGCCCCATGCAACGAACGAACCTGCGTTAGCGCTGTATCCGATGGCGGCGCAGATACGGGGGTCCACACCGGAGGGAACAGCAACGGTGAATGCCATGACGGCAAGGATGGCGCCTGCGGCCGGCGGTACGCAGCCGAGGAAGCCGAGGATGAAGCCGATAGCGGTGATGGCGAAAACGATCATCCACGGATGTTTCCGCGATGCCCAGAGCATTTTATCTGCCACCGCCTTCATTGTACCGTTAACGACGCCCCAACCGAAGAACAGCGACAGGCACATTACCTGGAAATAGACGCTGGTCGGGAACATCGCCACGACGTTCTTGGTCCTGAGACCGAGTCCCAGAACACCGATGATAAGAGCGAACACGAACGCGGTGACGCCCATGTTCACGTTCCACTTGTAGTTGAGCAGTATGGATACCACTATGCCCACCAAGCAGAGGATTACTATAAAGCCATTAGTACCTTCCATAAAAAAACCTCCTGAAAAGCAATGACATTAGTGCGCGGCCTCAATGCATCACGCAGTCGAGACCAAGGTTGATAAATATACGTTTATAACTCTCCTTCTGTTCTTCTGTCGGAGAGGAAACGTCTTCGGGCAGGTACGGCATGTCCAGCATCTTATACTTTGCCAGGCCGAACCTGTGGTAAGGGAGCAGGTCCACATGGAGGGACGGGTCCAGCTCCTTAATAAACCCGGCAATAGCCATTAATGATTCTACACTATCATTATACGACGGAATCACCGGCACCCGTATGAAAACTTTTATTGATGCATCAAGTATTAGTTTAAGGTTCTGAAGTATCAGTTCGTTCCCGACGCCTGTAAATTCGCGGTGTTTTCCGCTGTCCATGTGCTTTATGTCGTAGAGGACCAGGTCCGTGTGCGGCAGGACTTTTTCCAGTCCTTCGGACGGGAAATGGCCGCAGGTGTCCAGGGTGGTATGTATCCCCCGCTCCTTACAGCGGCGGAACAGCTCGCCCACGAAGTCCGCCTGCATCATGCATTCGCCGCCGGAACATGTGACGCCGCCGCCGGAGCTCTCGTAGAAGCCCTTGTCCCTCATCACTTCTTCGAAGACCTGATCCACGGTCTTTTCTTCACCGTAGAAGAACATGGCGCGCGACGGGCAGACGTTTACGCAGGTGCCGCAGCTTACGCATTTTCCGCGGTCTATGCTTATGGCGCCGTCCTTTACGCTCAGAGCTTCGTTCGGGCAATTCTTTATGCAGCATCCGCACTTTATGCACAGCGCGGACCTGTTGGCAAGCTGCCTTACGGCCTTCTGAGACTCCGGATTGGCGCACCAGAGGCACCTGAGAGGGCAGCCCTTAAGGAATACGGTGGTGCGGACCCCGGGCCCGTCCTCGGTGGAAAAGTGCTGTATGTTGAATATCTGTCCTTTGATTGCGGACATTCCATCCTCCGTTGCAAATGCAACCATATTAGATAATACAACGACCCGCGGTCCGCCGCATGGCGTACCGCAGGTCCATGTCTTTCTTTACAGTCCTTCGCTGGTCCTGGAGATTATCTCGTTCCTTAAGCTCTTGGGAAGATCCACGAAGAACGCGCTGTATCCGGCTACCCTTACCATGAGGTTGGGGTACTCTTCCGGATGCTCGCTGGCCTCAACGAGCAGGTCCTGATCGATGATGTTGATCTGTACGTGGAAGCCGCCGTGGCTGAAGTACTCTTCCAGCATCGCGCCCAGGTTCTTGATGTTCGCCGGGTTCTTGAAGAGACGCTTGTCGAACTTCATGTTCATGAGAGCGGCCGTGGAGTTGTCCACGTGCACTGCCTTGGACGCGGAGTTAAACACACAGGTAGGTCCGTGTGTGTCGCAGCCCTGCGAAGGCGAGCAGAAACCGTCTGCTATCGGCTCTCCGTCCTTGTGGCCGCTGGGGAGCGGGCCCGTCCTCTTTCCGAAGGTAACGTGAGCCATGGCGCCGGAGCGTCCTGCCCAGAGCGGTGTGCCGAACGGATTCTTTTCCGCGAACAGTCTCTCCTGCAGCCATACGGACAGTTCGGAGAAGGTATCGTCCGCGTAGTCGTCGTCGTTGCCGTACTTGGGAGCGGATCTGAGGAGAGCTCTCTCGTACTCGTAGCCCTCGAAGTTGTGATCCATCGCCTCTATGATGCGGTCCACGGTAAGCTTCTTGTCGTCGTATACAAGCTTGCGGATGGCGGTTATGGAGTCCGCGGCATCCTGAAGTCCCCTGTCAGCGATGTGATACAGGAAGGAAGGATACCTTACTCCGCCCGCTCTTGCGTCCATGCCCTTCTCTATGCAGTCGCCCAGAAGCGCGGAGAGATACGGGGTATGGTAGCTGTTTATGTCCACGTAAGCGGAGACTCTGGCTGCCTTGGCCATCTTGGCTATCAGCTCGTCCGCCTGCTTCTTGAAAGCGTCCTTGAACTCTTCCCAGGTCTTGAAGTTTCTGGGGTCTCCGGTGTGGGGACCGATCTGGGCCTTCGTCTTGGGGTCCATGCCGTCGTACATCACCAGTTCCATGATCTTGGCGAGGTTCAGGTAGTTGATGCCCAGCGATCCGCCGTGGGTGGAATATCCGCCGATGAGAGATCCGGCGCAGCCCAGAGCGCTCCACTGCCTTGCGTCCTCGATGGGAATGCCCCTCTTAAGGAAGCCGGGAAGACGTGTCTCGTCGCTCATGTAGGCCGGGTTGCCGTCGCCCCTGCGGACGTTGACCTCTATCGCCTTGATCCATACTCTCTGATCAATGTGCTTGTGCCAGCGGACGTAGATGGGCGGCTGCGGCAGGTTGACCTGCGCCTGGCACTCCAGGATGAGGTAGGACAGTTCGTTGGAAGCGTCCTTGCCGTCCGGAGTCTGGCCGCAGATGGTGGTCGCCTGCAGGGTGGTGCCGGGGATGTTGTTCTTTTCGTAGTTGTTCTTGACTACGCAGATCTCGTTTATCTTTACGAGGACCAGAGCGAAGAGCTCCGCCGCGTCCTGACGCGAAAGAGTTCCGTCGTCTATTACGTCCTTCTTGTACATCGGGTAGAGGTACTGGTCTATGCGGCTCGGGGACTCTGCCTGGAACGCGCACTCCAGATTCTCGCACAGATGGGTGAACCAGAAGGCCTGGCAGGCTTCGTGGAAGTTCCTGGCCGGCTTTGCGGGAACGTGTTCGCAGACCTCGGCTATCTTGAGCAGCTCGGCCTTTCTTGCGGCGTCCGTCTCCTTCTCCGCCATCTGCCTCGCGAGCTCGGCGTGGCGCCTGGCAAATATGATGGCTCCTTCCAGAGCGTAGATGACTCCGGTGTAGAAGTTGTACTTTTCGTTGTCGTTCTTTGCGTCTGCGCCGAATTCCAGAGCGTCTCTGTGATCCTTGGCTTCCCGGATTATGGCTTCGAGGCCCTTGTCTATCACCCAGCCGTAGTTGACGTTCTT
>JAFZRK010000115.1 GCA_017619905.1 Bacillota bacterium | reverse complement strand
TTTTCCTGTAAGCATATCGTTCCTCCGCTTTCATTATACCACAGCGGACGGGCCGTTGTGTAATTGAGAAAAGCGCCGGGATGGTATAAAATATAGTCGTTGGAACTATCGGTCCGGGCAGGGATGTCCGGACATGGAGGGTGGCATGACGGAAACAGAAAAACGCATCGCGGCTAAGATTCCGGGCGCGGACACAGGCATAGAGATAAAGAAGAGCGTGTGTCCCATCTGCGACAGGGGCTGCGGCATAAACGCCTACGTTAAGGACGGAAAGATCATTAAGATCGAGGGCGACGAAAACAGTCCCGGAGGCAAGGGCTTCCTTTGCCCCAGAGGCATCTCGGCCCGCGGATACATATACAAGAAAGACCGCGTGCTGTACCCGCTGAAGCGCGTCGGTGAGCGCGGGGAAGGCAAGTTCGAGCGCATAAGCTGGGACGAGGCCTACCGCACCATAGCGGAAAAACTCGGCGCGGTAAAGGCGGAATACGGTCCGCAGGCGGTCACCGTCTACAGCGGCCACACCAAGTGGTACCGGACCTTCGTTCAGAGATTCGCGTACTCCTTCGGAACGCCCAACTACGGCACGGAGTCCAGCTGCTGCTTCACTCACGGCTACATGGCGGGCAAGTCCGTTCTGGGCTTCAACGTGGGTCCGGACATGAAGAATGCCGGCGTGTTCCTCGGATGGTCGTACTGTCCCCACAGGGACCCGCGCGAGCTCAAGGCCATCCTTGTCTTCAAGAAGAACGGCGGCAAGCTCATAGTCGTGGACTGCAGGCGCACCCAGACCGCGGAGATAGCGGACATATTCCTGCAGCCGGTTCCCGGAACGGATCTGGCGATCATTCTCTGCATGGCCAACATCCTTATTGAAAACGGATGGATAGATAAAGAATACATAGATAAGTACGTATACGGCTTCGACAAGTTCCGGGCCGCGGCGGCAAAATACGGAAAGCACAACATTGAACAGCTCTCCGGCGTTAAATACGAGGACATTTATAAGGCCTGCGAACTGATCCACGGCAATCTGCCGATGGCCATCAACAAGTTCAACGGCCACCACGTCAACGGTTTCAACGCCAACAGGGCGCTCTACGCTCTGTCCGCGATAACGGGCTGCTACGACGTCAAGGGCGGCCAGATGCCCAAGCCTTTCGCGTTCCAGCACATGGGCGGAGGCTTCAGGACCCTGGACAGAGAATTCTGCGAGGAAAAGAGACCTCTGGAACCGCTGCCGGTAGGCGGCGACAAGTTCCCGCTGTGGAACTACTACGAGCACGAGGCTCAGGCGATAAGCATTCCGGATTCCGTGTTGAAAGGGGAACCTTATCCGACCAAGGCGATAATGGCCTTCGGTCTCAACTACCGCATGTGGCCGGACTCCCTGCGGATGAAGGAGGCCCTTGGCAAGCTGGATTTCTTCGCGGACATGGATCTGTTCCTTACGGATACCGCAAAGATGGCGGACATTGTTCTGCCCGCGGCGTCCACAGTGGAGCGCAGCGACCTTAAGTTCTACCCGGGCGGGTACATGTGGTTCCCCGCGCCTGTGATAGAACCGCTGGGCGAGTCCCGCTCGGACGAGCAGGTGGTGTGCGACCTTGCGGAGATGATGGATCAGGACGACCCGATATTGAGGGCGGGTGTAATACCGACCTACGACCACATACTGCGAGATCTGTCGTTCAAGATAAAGGACGTAAGCAGACCGGAACCCGTAAAAGTGGATGATTTCAAGCCCTGGAAGCCCATGGAGGCGCTGGAGAAAGGGCTGCCCACGCCTACCGGAAAGATAGAACTTTCCTGCTCGGTGATAGAGCAGCATCCGGAGTGGGGACTGTGTTCCGTGCCGGATTATCTGCCCGCGTTCGACGAAAAGGAAGCTGCGGAATACCCGCTGGTGCTGGTGGGCGGAGCCAGGAACAAGAACCGCTTCCATTCGCGCCTTACCAACCATCCGTGGGAGACCGCGGCAGCAGGAGACATAGTCGTTCAGATACACCCGGACGACGCGGCGGAGCTCGGAATCAAGAACGGCGACAGGGTGGTCGTGGAGACCAGGATAGGCAGCATAGAGCTTAAGTCGGAAGTCACGGAAGTTTCCCGCAAGGGCAGCGTCAACATTTACCACGACGAGCCCTCGGCCCCGGCGAACGACATAATTCCATCGGACCGCAGGGATCCGTATACGGGGTTTCCGGCGTTCAAATCGTCAAGATGCAGGATAAGAAAGGCGGCCGCCAGATGAAGAAGATAGTTTTCAGGGAAGAAAAATGCGCGGGCTGCAATATCTGCGCAATTGCCTGCATGGACCAGAACGACTACGACCCCTCGTGGGGCACGGAACCGTTCAGGACCTGCGGCTGCGTCATTAAGGATGGAAAGTATAAGAACTGGTCGACTGCCTGCGTGCACTGCGGGCTCTGCATAGACATCTGCCCGTTCGAGTGCATAAAGCGCGACGAAGAGACCGGCATGGTGGTCGTGGACGGCACGGACTGTGTGGGCTGCGGGGCCTGCGGGAACGAGTGCCCGATCTCCGCGCCTAAGATCGTGGACGGAAAGATGCGCAAATGCGACGGCTGCAATGAAAGAATAAAGGCCGGGCTGCTCCCGGCCTGCGTAAGAGCGTGCCCCACGGGCGCGCTGTCGTTCGAATAAGCATTTAGACATTTTAATGGCAGAGTAAGCGCTTGCTCTGCCATTTTCATACGAAAAATACGATCGATCGGTTGGATCCGCGTGATCACTTAAGTTCCAGCGAAAGCACGTTCTTCACGTCGCGCTTGGCATTGCTGTCCGACAGCACCATCAGGCGCGGCTTGTTTTCTTCGCCGAGTATCAGATAGACGTTCTTTTCGGTCTGCAGTTCATCGGCTTTCAGTTCCGCGGAGTAGTTATCCTCTGCGTTTACCGTAATGGTCGTGAAGCCCCTGTATTCTGCCAGCAGGTCCTTCAGTTCTATGCCTTTTGAGTCGATCTCTATAGTTTTACCGTTGGCGCGCGTAACCGTTGCCTTAACGTCCGTAAGCTGCAGCTTGCCCAGATCGACTTTGGTCTCCTTGCCGCCCTGCATGATGATGACTTCGCTGACGCTTTTCGACGGTTGGTTCTTGGATACGATGATCGCAAGGACCGTAGCTATAACTACCAGCGCTGCGAGGATGATGATGAGAGTCTTCTTTTTCATGCTTCGCCGCCTTTTTTCTGTCTGTCTTTTGCGAACAGCGGTCTTAGTCGTTTGCAGAGGAAGGCGGCCACGGACCCGCATATAATGCCGCTTATGCAGGCCACGCAGCAGTAGAGCGCAAGCACCGGACCCACCAGGCCGAACACTATCACGTTGGCCGTAAGCCCCGCTGCGACGGAGGCCAGGGCGCAGCAGACGACGATCTGTACGTCTTCGGGAGTCTTGGTGCGTCCTAGCAGCAGCACGCACAGGTCTATCACCAGGCCCGGGATCAGGTATCCCAGCGGCGCCAGCGCGCCCATGCTCCCTGCGCTTCCCAGAAGGAATGCGATGCCGCTCTGCACAAGCCCCATCAGCATCCCGGCACCGAACTTCTTAACGATAAAAGCTGCCGTTACTAAAAACAGCAGCGAAAAACTCGTCCCTATCCCGCCGGGGATGTGCAGATTGTCCGTAATGACGTTTGCCGCGGGTGATATAAGCTTTTTTGCGATAATACCAAGATCGCAGCATACGGCCATGAAGATGAGGTATTTCAGACTTATGCGCTTCAATAGATCTTCCTTTTTTCAGCAAGTGCCGCGAACTTTGCCAGGTCTTCCGGTGTGTTGCAGTTGAAGAGTTCCGGGGAGTATTCCGGTAGTTCAATGAGGGCCGGGGTATGGTTTTCGAACAGGGCTCTGACAGCGAGCTTTCCGTCGTTTACAAGCGCCAGCGCCTCTTCGGCGAGGGTCTTTTTATACGCGCCGATCAGCGGCTGAAGGCCGGCAGGCGAGGACAGTATCACTATGTCCGCGGAACTGTTTTTCGCTGCATCCATCAGCTTCCTTATCGTTTCCGGGCTGACACCTAACGCGTCCACGCTCAGGACGACGCACCATTCGGCTTCTGTTTCGCTCAGTACGGAAGCGATAGCCGCCAGCGGGCCTTTGTCGGGCACGATGTCTTCAACGATCTTGACATCCATGGCGGTCTCCGGGCGCTTTCCCTTTGCGCAGGAGACCATCAGTTCCCGTATGCCCGCGGCGCGGAGCTTATTCAGCTGCACTTCAAGGAAGGACCTGTCTCCAATCCGGAGCGAGGCCTTGTCCCGTCCCATCCTTTTAGACTTGCCCCCGGCCGGCACGGCGCCGGAGAATGATGTCTTTTCCATAGCTTTTTAAGTATATCATCCTTTGCGGATATGGTAAAATAAAGTGTTAAGAAAAACGATTCGCAGAGGTTCGCAGAGGACAGGTCTGACATGGCAGAATACGATGTTTTGATAATAGGCGCGGGTGCGTCGGGTCTTGCGGCGGCAGCCGCGGCGCTGAAACAGGGACGCAGAGTCGCGATCCTGGAAAGGAACGACGAGCCGGCCAGAAAGATACGCGCCACCGGCAACGGAAGGTGCAACTACAGCAACGTCGACGCGCCCAAGAGCGCCGAAGTCGTCGACCGATTAAGGCGTCTTGCAGGCATAGAACCGGCCGTGGAAGAGGGCCGTATATACCCGCGCAGCTTCGAGGCGTCCACAGTGGCGGAAGCCCTTGCGGCAGCGTGCTCGGGAGCCGATCTCATCCTCAATGCCAGAGCAGTGTCCGCGCAGAAGGACGGAGACGTTTTTACGGTAAAAACAGAGGACGGAAGGACTTTCGTGTCCCGCGCCCTCATACTTGCCTGCGGCGGAAAGGCAGGCATCCAGTACGGCTGCACCGGCGACGGCTATAAACTTGCGGAAAGCTTCGGGCACAGCATGGAAAAGCCCATTCCCGCGCTCGACGCCATGGTATGCCCGGAGGATCTGGAAGCGCTCCACGGGGTGAGGGCGCAGGCAAGAGCGTCGCTGAACATGGAGAGCGGAATCGGCTGCGGCAGCGAATTCTGCAGCATCTACGCCTCAAAAGGCCCGGAGGGGCGTTCAGATTACCAGCCGCCTGCATTCCCTGTTTCTGAGCAGGGCGAGGTGCAGTTCACCAGGAACGGCATCTCCGGCATACCCGTAATGGATCTCAGCAGATATCTGCGGCTGATGCCCGGCACGGTCTACACCCTTTCTCTGGATTTCTTCCCGGAACTGAGCGACGAAGAGCTGGAGCGTCTGCTGGACGAGAGAGAACGCAGATTCGGCTCCGGCATTAAAGGCCTTCTCCCCGAAAAGCTCGCGGAATACATAGAAGAGCCCGGAAAGGGCCGCTGGGCCAAGGACCTTTGCTTTATCATAACCGGCACCAGGGGCTGGAAGAACGCCCAGGCCACCTGCGGCGGAGTTCCGCTTTCCGAGGTGGACCCGGACAGCTTCGAGTCTGCGCTCTGCAAAGGGCTCTACATCACCGGCGAGCTTCTGGACTACGACGGACCGTGCGGCGGCTACAACCTCAACTGGGCCTTCCGTTCGGGTCTGGCAGCCGGAAACTGCGCCGGAAAGGACTGCTGAACATGGGAGAAAGAAAGTGGACTGCGCAGCAGAAGCAGGCCATAGATGAACGCGGCCGCAACCTTCTGGTATCCGCGGCTGCCGGCTCGGGCAAGACGGCGGTGCTCTCCGAAAGGGTCGCGAATCTTGTAAAAGAAGGCACGGACCTTGAGTCCATGCTCATTATAACGTTCACTCACGCGGCGGCGGCCGAGATGCGCGAGCGCATACTCAAACTGGTCCCCGACCCGCTTTTCTCAAAGACTCACATAAGCACTTTCAACTCGCTGACTCTGGACATCTACAGGCAGTATTATCATGTAATAAACGTTCCGCCCGGCCTTGGGATATGCGACGAATACAAGCAGAACATCTTTAAGAACGAAGCTCTGGACGACATGTTCGAAGAGCTTTTCGAGGCGGACGACGAGGCCTTCAGGGACTTCCTCATCCATACCTGTTCTCCTAAGAACAACGACGCCGCGAAGGCGATGATCCTGGAACTGTATACCTTCATCCAGAGCATGCCGGATCCCTTCGCGTGGCTTGACCGCGTGGAGGCCGGAAAGTTCCTGGATACGGACAAGCTCCGCGCGGAAGCGGCAGCGGACGCGCGGGACAAGCTCCGCGACGCTCTGGACATGTTCGGGCGCGCTTCCGGACTGCTCAGAAAGCCCCCCGCGGACGGGGCGGACCCCATGCCCCGGCTTGCGGCGGTCGTGGAAGACCTCAGCGGCAGAGTGAGCGGCATACTTGAGATGCTGAAGCGCGGGGATGCGGACGGAGCAGTTCCCATCCTTAACGAAACTGCGTCGGCGCAGCTGGCGCGGCTCTCGCCGAGAAAGGCCGAGAAGCCCGGGTACGATCTGGTCTCCGAGGAAGTAAAGAAATACCGCGGTGAAGGAAAAAAGCTCCTTCAGATCGCCGCTTCGCTGCTCAGCGATGCGGCATCGCCGACCCTTCAGCAGGAGAACGAACTGCTGCTTGCGCAGCTTAAGGACCTCTGCCGGCTGACTAGGGAATTCGCCTCGCGCTACGACAAAAAGAAACTCGACGCCGGCCTCATGGACTTTTCCGACGCGGATCACTACGCGCTGCGCATTCTGGAAGACCCGCACGTCCGCAAGGAGCTTCAGGACCAGTTCGATTACATTTTCGTTGACGAGTATCAGGACAGCAACTACGTCCAGGAAGAGCTCGTGAGCCGTATCAGCCGCGGGAACAACGTATTCATGGTCGGCGACGTAAAGCAGAGCATATACAAGTTCCGTCTGGCCGAGCCCGGGATATTCATACAGAAATACAAGGACTATACCTCCGGAACGGATAAGGACTCGGCCGTAATAGACCTCAACATGAACTTCCGCAGTAGGAACACGGTCATAGACTTCGTCAACAAGGTCTTTTCGGAAGTCATGACGGAGCGGACCGTCGGAATGGATTACGACAGCAGGGCTATGCTCTACGGCGGACCTGCGGCCGGCGACGGGCCTCTCTACGAACCGGAACTGTACCTGATATCCAGCAAACTCGCGGAGGACAGCAGCGCTGCGGGCACGGAGATAGAGGCGCTTAAAGCCGTGGAACTGGAGGCCGCCAACGCTGCGGAGGTCATAAAGAAGTACCACAAGTTGCCGATTCCGGACGGCGGTTCGGTCAGGCCCCTCAGATATTCCGACATGGCGGTGCTCCTGCGCTCCGCGAAAGGCGGCCGCGCGGACACTTATTACAAAGCGTTCTCCGAGGCGGGCATACCGGCTTTCCTGGCCGGCGGCGAGGGCTATTTCGACACGCCGGAGATCCAGATATTCCTGAGTTTCCTGCAGATAACGGACGATCCCGCGCAGGACGTACCGCTGATCGCATGCATGCATTTTTCCGGCACCGGCTTTTCCGCGGCAGAGCTTGCGGAGATACGTCTGGGCTCGGACGCGGGCGATAAGAGTTCGTACTACGACGCCGTAAAGTCTTTCGTTTCAAGGCCCGCGGGCGCTGTGGACGAAGCGCTGCAGAAGAAGGCGGCGGCGTTCCTGGACAAGCTTTACGGATGGAGGAAGAAAGCCGCGGCTCTGCCGCTGGCCGATCTTATATGGGATATGCTCTCGGAGAGCGGAGTCGCCCAGTTCGCCATGGCTCTTCCCGGAGGCCGCCAGCGCATGGCCAACCTGCGGTCCATGGCAGACCGCGCGGAGGCGTTCGAGCAGGAATCCGCGGGAGGCATAGGCGGTTTCGTGTCCTACATGGAACTGCTGGCTTCCAGAGAGAGTGTAAACACCGGACAGGCGGCGGTCCTTTCCGACGCGGACGATGTGGTCCGCATAATGACCATCCACAAGAGCAAGGGTCTGGAATTCCCCTTCGTGCTGCTGGGCTGCATGGGCGGGAATCTGGACAGCGGACAGGACAGGAGCCCGCTCAAGCTCCACAAGGACCTGGGCGCCTCGCTCAAACTTAAGGATCCGGAGACCGGCACCATTGCCACACCTCTGTGCAGCAAACTGATAGACATACGCAGAAAGCGCGAAGGTCTGGCGGAAGAGATACGGGTGCTCTATGTAGCGCTTACCCGAGCCAAGGACATCATAGTCATGAGCGGCGCTGCGGACGACGCCGTCAGGTACGCGCGCTCCGCGGTCAGCAGAATCAACCGGTTCAAGTCCTTCCTGAACATGGTATACGACCTCGTTCCCAAGAGCAGGGTGACCATACGCGAAAAAGAGTCATTCATCAAGGCGGAGGAGAATCTGCGCCGGGCCGATACGGTCCGGGGAATACGCGGCGGATTTGAAGTGGACGAGACCGCGCTGCCTCTGGCCCTGCCGGAGATAAGGGAGCGGCTGAGTTTTCGCTACGAGCCGGATCCGGCAGAACTGCTCAAGAGAAAATACAGCGTATCGGAGATATCCTCTCAGGCGTCCGCGCAGACGGGCCGGACCGCAAGGAGATCCGCGGGCGCCCTGCGGAGCGCTGCGGACGCCATCACCAGGGGCAACGCCTACCACAAGGTGATGGAGCATATACCGTTCGCACCGGAAGGCAAGAACGCGGAGGAGATATCCGCTTTCATCGCCGGACTAAAAGAAAAGAACATACTTCGCGAAGAGGAGGCCGCGGCCGTGGACGCGGAACGCGTGGCGGCGTTCTTCGCGTCGGAGCTCGGCAGAAGGGCCATGGCCTCGGACGAGATACATAAAGAGTCTCCGTTCATCCTGCGCACGCAGCTGGACGGCAGGGACGTCGTGGTCCAGGGCGTCATAGACTGCTATTTCCGCGAAGGCGACGCTTACGTACTTATAGACTACAAGAGCAGCTACGTGGACCCGGACGACCCGGAAGCCGCAAAAGAGGAGCTTGCGGAGCGCTACTCAAAGCAGCTGGACCTCTACAGGGAGGCGCTGGAGAGCATAGGCGGCGTTTCGGTAAAGGAGGCGTATCTGTACCTTTTCAGCACCGGAGACTGCCTTAATAGGTAAAAACGGTACACACATTGTCCTGATTCATTGACACTAAAAATCATAGATGCTACGATACCTTTGCTTTCGATCCGCGGGGGAGGAAACGGAGGAAATCATGTCAGAAGCACAGGTCGGAACAGGTGTCCCCGCACGTTCTTCAAACTGCTCGGCCCCGGACAGCACCGAGGCCGTCAGCTTCACGATTCTGGAGCATCTGGGAGTACTGAGAGCCAGCGCGTCGGGCTGGGCCAGGGAACTGAACTACATCTCCTGGTGCGATCGTCCGGCGAAGTTCGACATAAGGGACTGGACGCCGGACCACAAAAAGAGCTCCCGGGGAATCACTCTTACTGATTACGAAATGAGTAAGATCTGCGAGTGGGTCAGCCAAAGGAACGCAGCCGTAGCCGCATCTCCCGATGAAGGCCCCCGGTAAGAACTGCGGAAACATATTCGGAAGCCCCGCAGTTTACAAGATGCTCGTGCTTAAGATCTCGGAGTATCCTCTTAACAAGGAACTGCTCAGGAGGTACATGACAGACATTGCCCCCGACGCAGGTTTCGTAAGGGAGGTCCCTGCAAAACGCTACGGCTCAAGACCGACAGAGGACAAGGCCCTCAGGATAGCGGATCTTAACAGACGGATAGCGGAAGTGGACAGGGCGCTGCAGAAGATTCCCGCGGAATACCGGAGCGGGGTCCTGTACCACACTATCTATCACGGTCACAAGGGCATACAGGGAGGCAAGGGGTGTTCGTGGTCGGACAAGATGTTCTCCCACGCTCATCCCAATACCTGGAAAAAATGGAAGACGAGATTCATTCTCGAATACGCGTCGATAATAGGGGAACTGGACTACATCTGCCTGCTCAACGAGTACAGACCTACTGTGCCTCAGCCGGGCGATAGCAGTGGAAATCCGCCCCCGGATGTGGTAGAATAGAACTGCAGAAATAAAGGCAGGAAAGCTGAAAAATGCAGGACTATTTAGAGAAACTGAATCCTCAGCAGTACGAGGCCGCCACGCATATCGAGGGGCCTCTTCTTATACTGGCAGGAGCCGGATCCGGCAAGACCAACACCATGACTCACCGCATCGCCTACATGATAAGGGACTGCGGAATAAGCCCATGGTCTATTTTAGCTGTGACCTTCACCAACAAGGCCGCCGGAGAGATGAGAGAAAGGGTGGAGAACCTTGTCGGGCCCAAGCCCGGCATGTGGATCCAGACCTTCCATTCTGCGTGCCTGCGGATACTCAGGTACGAAGGGGACAAGCTCGGATACGGAAAGAGCTTCGCGGTCTACGACCCCGTGGACCAGAAGTCCGTCGTTAAGAAGATAATAAAGGACATGCAGCTGGACGAGAAGCGCTTCGCTCCGGCATACGTCCTCGCGGTCATCTCCGACTGCAAGGAAAAGGAGAAGAGCCCGGAGGACTACGCCGCGGAGGCGTCTCAGTTCAACCCTGTATCCAAGGTGATCGCTGAGATCTACGAGCAGTACGAGAGGACGCTGAAGCAGTGCAACGCCATGGACTTCGACGACCTCATCCTCAACGCCGTAAAGCTGTTCGAGCGGTTCCCGGAGGTGCTGGAGGAGTACCGCCGCAGGTTCAGATACATAATGGTGGACGAGTACCAGGACACCAACATGCTGCAGTACAAGTTCATCCATCTGCTGGGCAAGGAGAGCGGCAACGTCTGCGTGGTAGGCGACGACGACCAGTGCATCTACGAGTGGCGAGGCGCGGACATACGCAACATTCTGGAGTTCGAGAAGGATTTCCCGGGCGCCAAGGTCATAAAGCTGGAGCAGAACTACAGGTCCAAGGGCAACATACTTTCCGCGGCACACAGCGTAATAAGCAGGAACCGCGCCAGGAAGGACAAGAAGCTCTGGACAAGCGCGGACGACGGCGACAAGGTGCAGTACTACCGCGCGGACGACGACCACGAGGAAGCCCGCTGGACCGCCGCCAAGATAAAGGAACTCATGCGCAAGGACCCGGATCTTAAGTATTCGGACTTTGCGGTGCTCTACCGCACCAACGTGCAGAGCAGGCGTTTCGAGGAGCAGTTCGCGGCCAAGGGAGTGCCCTACCAGGTGCTCTCCGGCATGCGCTTCTACGACCGCAAGGAGATAAAGGACATGCTCTGCTACATGCGGCTGGTGCAGGATCCGCGGGACGACGTAAGTCTTAGGCGCGTCATCAACGAGCCCAAGCGCGGCATAGGCGGAAAGACCATGGAGCTCATAGAGCGCTTTGCCTCGGTCAACGGCTGGACGCTTCTGGAGGCCGTAGGCAGCAGCGCGGTCCAGGACGAACTTGGCGCAAAAGCCGCCGGGGAACTGAAGAAGTTCTCGGAACTGATCCTTTCGCTAAACGCGCAGAAGGACAGCATGCCCGTGGCGGATATCTACGACACGTTGCTGGTGCGCTCGGAATACCTTTCCTCGCTGGAGGATCAGGTGTCGATAGAGGCGGAAGGCCGCATAGAGAACCTGCTGGAATTCAAGTCCGTCATCGCGGAAAAGCAGGCGGACGCGGAGAAGCTGGGCGAGACGCTCACGCTGGAGAACTTCATGGAGGGCATGACCCTCGTCTCAGACATAGACAGCCACGATCCGGATCAGGATGCCGTGGTGCTTATGACGCTCCACTCCGCCAAGGGCCTGGAGTTCCCGGTGGTGTTCATGCCGGGCATGGAGACGGGGCTCTTTCCGAGCTACCGCTCGCTGGAAAAGAGCGGGGACCCGGAGGAGGAGAGGCGCCTCTGCTACGTAGGAATGACGCGCGCTAAGGAGCGCCTGTTCCTTACCAGCGCGGAGACCCGCATGCTCTACGGAAAGACGGACTACACCTCCGAGAGCATGTTCCTTAAGGAGATAGACCGTAAGTTCCTGGGCGGCACGCCGCTCTACGACAGGAAGGGGCTGGGTATGTCCTACGACAAGTACAGGTCCTCCGCGGAGGACAGCTACTCGCACGGGGAGTACCTGTCGCCGATCAAGCAGATATACGCAGTAAAGCAGGGCAGCGAGCAGCTTAAGAAGGCGGCTACGCTGGCCAACGAGGTAGTGGCGCCCGGAGACAGAGTCAACCACCCCAAGTTCGGCGACGGCACTGTAATAACGGTCAACGGGACCGTGCTGACGATAGTCTTCGATCTGTTCGGCGTAAAGAAGCTGGCAAAGG
>JAFZRK010000006.1 GCA_017619905.1 Bacillota bacterium | reverse complement strand
GTCCTTAGTACGAGAGGACCGGGATGGACATAGCTCTGGTGCACCAGTTGTTCTGCCAAGGGCATCGCTGGGTAGCTACCTATGGACGGGATAAGCGCTGAAAGCATCTAAGTGCGAAGCCCCCCACAAGAACAGATCTCCCTCACTTTAAGTGATAAGACCCGTGGGAGACTACCACGTTGATAGGTCGGAGGTGTAAGCATGGCGACATGTTGAGCTGACCGATACTAATAGGTCGAGCACTTGACCAAGTCAAGGATCTTATGTGAAACAAATACTGGTTTAAGGTTACGAAGGATTTTAAGCATAATGCAAGGCGCGCTGCGACTGAGACGAAGTGCGCGTACTAAGGTACGTAAACGAGCGAAGGAGCAGCAACAACGCAGGATGCTTAAAAGACGAGTAAGACGCATTGTTCGGTTTTGAAGGTACAAAACCTTCAGTTTAATAAAAATCTGGTGACTATAGCATTGGGGTTACACCTGTTCCCATCCCGAACACAGTAGTTAAGCCCTTTAGCGCTGATGATACTTGGTGGGAAGCTGCCTGGGAAAGTAGGACGTCGCCAGTTTTTTATTTTTTGGTCATTCCGGCGCTGCCGGGCTTTGCCGTATCAACTGTCGGCGTTATTGTCCTTTGCGGGTTATTTATTGAGGAAATATCAGTTCCGATATGGTATACTATATTGATAACGAGGGTATTGAGGTATTTGGGGCATAGACAATGACAGAAACTCTGCGATACATATTCTGGATATTGCTTTCTGTTCCTATCCTGATCATAGGAATAAAGCTTTTTGCGTCCTTGCTGAACAACGTTCACGCCAGATACGAGGCGGAACAGAAGGTCATCAAGGAGAAGCAGCTTGCGGAGCAGAGACGCAGGGAATTCGAGGAAAGCTACAGCAGGCGCAGAGGCGGAGGCGGAAACTGATGACGAAAGGTCTTTTTATCAGTTTTGAAGGCGGAGACGGCAGCGGAAAATCCACGCAGTTCAGACTGTTCGCGGAATACCTGAGAAACAGGGGATTCGACGTCGTTACCACCAGAGAACCGGGCGGTACAAGGATATCCGAAAAGATCAGAGGCATACTGCTGGATCCGGAATGCACCGAGATGGGCAGCTTGACGGAAGCCCTTCTGTTTGCCGCGAGCAGGGCCCAGCATGTCGACGAGCTCATCAGACCGTCGGTAGAGGCCGGGAAGATAGTCCTGTGCGACAGATTCGTCGATTCTTCCATCGTCTACCAGGGATTCGGCAGAGGTCTGGGAGAACAGGTGGCGTCCATTAACAGTTACGCGGTCCGCGGTCTGTATCCGGACGTAACTTTTCTTCTGGATGTCTCCCCGGAACTGGGACGCAGAAGGAACGGAAAGACCGGCAAGAACGACCGGCTTGAGAACCAGTCGATGGAGTACCACTCCATGGTAGCGGAAGGGTACAGAAAGCTGGCTGCGGCGGAGCCGGAACGGTTCATAGTCATAGACGCGTCAGCGGACATAGAAAAGGTATCGTCGGACATAATAAGGGCTTTCGAGGCCCGCTATCCAAAACTCGAACCGTAGGCGGCAGCTGAATGCAGGATCAGAACAGCAGGATCAAAAACCAGATAATAACGTCGATCAGACGGGGCCGGCTGGTGCATGCGTACGCGTTTACGGGCGGTACCGCGCAGCAGCGGACAGAGCTTGGGACCTGGCTGTGCCGGACGCTTTTCTGCGAGGCGGAGGACAAGCCCTGCGGCGAGTGCCTTCCCTGCAGAAAGTTCCTTCACGGAAACCACGAGGACTTTCTTATCGTTAAGAAGCCGCAGGACAGAGAATCGATAGTAAAGGACCAGATACTGGAACTTACGGATCGTCTGATGCTGAAGCCCTTCGGGAGCAGGTACGCTGTCATGATAGAAGACGCGCAGCTTATGAACGCCGCGGCTCAGAACAAGCTGCTCAAGACGCTGGAGGAGCCCGCGTCCGAGGCAGTCATCGTGCTTCTGGCTGACAGGAGGGAGGCGCTTCTTCCAACGGTGCTCTCAAGGTGCGTATGCTTTTCACTTTCGGACGAGGCATCGTCGTTCAGAGAGGAAGCAGCGGCAGAAAAACTGGCGGGGCTTATATTGTCCGGCGCGGAGTACTATAAAAAGAAGGCCGTGCTGGAGGACATAATACGGGACAAGGACGATTCCAGAACGAGGGCGGAGGACTTTCTGAATGCCCTTGAGGCGCGTCTGATGACCCTTCTGAAGGAAGAAAAGACAGGGAACGGTAAAACGTCCAACGAAGAAGTTTCGCGGCTCTCAGAGGCCGTTAAGGCCGTTCTGGAGGCAAGAAGATGCATACGGCAGCTGCACAGCGTGGCCTATACGCTTAAGCAGCTCTGCCTTCGCGTCTGATACGGAGGATATATGGTAAAAGTAGTAGGAGTCAAATTCAGACCGGGCGGAAAGACTTACTTTTTCGATCCCGCGGAAATGGACATACAGCAGGGCGACGATCTTATCGTTGAGACTGCGCGCGGCATAGAGTTCGGACACGCTGTGTTCGGCGTCAAGCTCGTGGACAACAGCGAAGTGGTGCAGCCGCTCAAGCCCGTCATAAGAAAGGCCACGGACGAGGATCGCAAAGAGCACGAAGATATCCAGAAGAAGCACGATTCCGCTCTGAAGCTTTGCGAGGAGAAGATCGCTGCGCGCGGCCTGGACATGAAGCTGGTGGACGTTGAGTACACCTTCGACAACAGCAAGGTCATATTCTATTTCACCTCGGACGGAAGGGTGGACTTCCGCGAACTGGTCAAGGATCTGGCGTCCGTGTTCAGGATGCGCATAGAACTGCGCCAGATAGGCGTGCGCGACGAGACCAAGATGATGGGCGGCAT
>JAFZRK010000114.1 GCA_017619905.1 Bacillota bacterium | reverse complement strand
AGCTGCCCTTGTTGATCCTGTCCGCGAACTCCCCGGCCAGGGCGAAGTAGCCCTCGTCAGTACGCTGCTTTATGCGCAGGTCCCACAGGCCGTTGTCGACTATGTATGTGTAGTAGAGGTCGGACCCCACGTAGAAGGAGTCGTGCGGCTCCAGTATCTCGTTTATGTCCGGCTCGTTGTTGCGGATTATGGCTCTGGCCAGAAGCATTCCGCAGGCCTTGCCGCCTATCATGCCGGTGCCTATCATGTGGTCGCGCACGGCGAAGTAATCGGCGGGGGTGAAGTGCTTCTTTACCATCTCCCGCATCTTGTCGTCGCGGGTCATCATTATGTTGCACATCCGGGCGCAGTAATCGGTTATGTCCGCGCCTGCCTCGGAAAGCGCCTTGGTGCGGTTGAAGAACCTGTCCCAGGAGTCGGAGTACTGCTCCTCCGCTGAACGCTGCGCAAGCCCCAGCGCCTGATAGAACCTGCTGGACTGCACTCCGTCCAGGATGGGCTTAAAGCTTCCGGTCTGCGGATCGTATATGTGCGGCAGGAACATGGTGTCGGAACTGCGGTTCCACACCTTTTCCGGCCTTACGTAGATGTTCTTCTTATCCGAATAAACGTCTATGAACAGCTGCGTGGTGTCCAGGATCTTGTTTATGGAGTACACGGAATGCTTGCCGCGTATGATGGGGAAGAACGCCACGGTGTCCAGTATGAAGAGGAAGGGGCAGGTGACCTTGAAGAAGTTGCCCATCATAAGGTCCGTGGCCCACGCCGCCTGAAGCTCCGACAGGCAGTCGAACACGTAGAACGCGTCGAAGCCCTCCTTTTCTATGACGTTATGGATCTCCACGGTGAAGTTCTCGAACCTGTGGGTAAGCGGAAGCTCCACGGTCTTTACCTCCGGGCGGTCCTTGATCAGCGGATCGTGGCTGGCGAAGCGGAAGTAGATGATGTTCCGCTTGTCCTTAATGGCCTGTTCCACGTACGGTTCCATGAACAGCTTGAACTGCGCGAGGTCCGACACGCGGAACACCACGTTGTCACCGAGCCTTATGTTGTCGAACGCCGCGTCCATCTCAGGGATGCCGCTCTTTACTCTTTCAAACGCTGCCATGACGTCCTCCTGAAAATAAAAAGGGCGCTTCATCACAAAATGATGAAACGCCTTTGCTTCTCTATCACTATAGCACCGCGGAAGGCCGCTTGTCAATAGCTACCGATATTAATATCAATCGACTCTGAGCATGCGGTATCCTATGCCCACGTGGGTCTGGATGTACTTGGGAGAGTCCCGATCCGGCTCTATCTTTTTGCGAAGCGTTGTCATGAACACGCGCAGGGAGGCAATGTCGCTGTCCCAGTTCCTGCCCCAGATGCTCTGGGTTATGTAAGTGTGCGTCAGCACCTTGCCGGTGTTCTTCGCAAGAAGGCACAAAAGCTTGTATTCCATTGAAGTCAGCTTTAGTTCCTCGCCATCCAGGCATGCTACTCCGGCGGCGTAGTCTATAGTCAGTTTTCCGTTGGTGTAGACGGAGCGGTCACCGGCGCTGTCGCTGTTAATAAGGGACAGCCGCCTTAAGGTGACGCGCAGACGCGCAAGCAGTTCCTCCACGGAGAACGGCTTGGTAAGGTAATCGTCCGCGCCCGCGTCCAGAGCTTCTATCTTGTCAGTATCTTCGCTGCGCGCGCTGATAACGATTATGGGCATGTTGGACCAGCTCCTTATCTGGCGTATCACGTCTATTCCGTCCATGTCCGGCAGCCCCAGATCCAGAAAGACCACGTCCGGATTATGGGAGGAGGCCATCATTATTGCCTCGGCGCCGTCTTTGGCAGTAAGGAACCTGTATTCGTGAGTCTTTAGCGTGGTGACTATCAGGTTGCGCACGGGGACGTCGTCCTCTATCACCAGTACCACAGGGTTATTCATCTACTTTCACCTCGCTGAGCGGTAAAGAAACGGTAAAGCAGCACCCGGAGGGCTTGTTGTCGGTGAGCGTTATGCTGCCGTGATGCGCCTCCACTATGGATCTGCACAGGGCCAGACCCAGGCCCAGACCTCTGCGTCCGTCCGCCACTTTATTCTGACCGGTATAGAACATTTCGAACACGTGCGGCTTGATGTCGTCCGGGATGCCCGGTCCGTTGTCGCGCACCGTTACTATCGCTTCGTTTCCGTCCTGTCTGCTCTCTATGATTATGTCCGACCCGTCCTGGGTGTTCTTGATCGCGTTGTTTACAAGGTTTATAAGCACCTGCATTATAAGCTTGGCTTCCATGTTCACCAGCAGTATGTCGTCGGTGCCGCGGACGGAGATGTTATGCCGCGAGGCGTTCCTGTCCGTGTGCTTAAGAGCTTCTTCTATTACGTCGCCCAGGACTTCCGAAGACAGGTGCAGGTCCATCTGTCCGTTTTCAATGCGTGATATCGACAGCAGATTCTCCACAAGATCGATCAGCCATTCGGAGTCGTCGTAGATGTCGGAGAATATCTGCTCGCGGGTCTCGTCGTCCAGCTGCCGGTAGTGCGAAAGCAGGTTGCTGGCGTTGCCGGAGATGGACGTAAGAGGCGTGCGAATGTCGTGGGAGATTGAGCGCAGGAGGTTGGAGCGGAGCTGCTCGTTGCGTGCCATCAGGGCCGCCTGTTCCTTCTCCTCGGCGTTGCGCAGATTCTCCAGAGCCAGGGCGCATTCGGCAAGCATGGACATCAGTATGTTGTTCTCGAACGGTTCCAGCGGTCTCCCGTTCAGTTTCACCGCGATGGCGCCGTAGCTGTAGTCGTTAAGGCTTATCGAGTAGTACTGGATATCGGCGTCGTTCTGCTCCGCGCGGAATTCGCCGCTGTCTTTATCGGACCCTGGTATGATGGTAACTTCACGTTCAAGAAGCATTATTATCTGGTCCGCGGTTATGCGAAGGATCTCGTCGGAAGTACCGGCTTTCTGCAGAAGCTGGCTGGTGTCAAGCAGGATCTTGGTCCTGAACGCTTCGCGGGCAGACTGCCTTGCGTTCCGCTTTATCCTGTTTGCCAGAGTGCCGGTTATCAGCGAAGAAATCAGCATTATGGCAAAGGTGACCGGGTATTCCGCCTCGTAGGTGTGGAAGCTGAACTTAGGATCGATGAAGAACCAGTTGAACAGCAGCACGCTGGCAAGAGATCCCAGCGCACCGAAAAGCGGGCTTACGGTTATTACGGAGATCACCAGAACGCCCAGTATGAATACCGTAATGATGTTAGACTCCGAGAACCCGAACTGAGTGAACAGCAGGCCGATGCCCGTGCATGCAGCCAGGATCAGAACGGTTATTATCAGGTCTTTCAGCGCCGGACGGATCTGGTGTCCGGTGTAGAGTTTTTCCTTCTGCTGCTTAAGATCCGCTACGGAATCCGGAATGATGTACACGTCCACGTCCGGGACGTTAAGGATGAGCTGCTCGGTAAGCGGCGGCCTGCTCCAGAAGTGGCGCTTCTGCATGCCGCTGCGGCCGGCGACTATCTTAGTGGTCTCGGAGATGTGGGCGTATTCCGCGATCTGCGCAGGGACGTCGTCGCCCGTTATGGTGGTGATGGACGCGCCTTTCTGTTCGGCAAAGCGTATGTTGTTCTGCAGCCTTGCCTTGTCCTCTTCCGGAAGGGAGTCGTAATTGGTGGGTTTTACATAAAGGGCTGTGAGAGACGCGTTAAAAGCATCCGCTATTCCTGCGGCTGCTTCGACTACTTTAGGATTTGATGGGGACGGCGAGAGGCAGACAAGTATGTGCTCCGCGGTCTCCGTATTCCTGACCATGTTATTCTCTCCCTGAGTTTCGGATCGATACAGAGATTATACCACAAAGTTCAGTCTGCAACTACAGACGGAAACATTTGCGTATCGCGCGCTGTTCTCCCAGGACCAGCATGGTCTTGCTGCTGTCCAGAACGGTCTCCGGGGTTATTGAAAGATCCATCTTCCCGTTCTGCTTGACCGCCATGATGTTTATGCCGTACCTTCTGCGTATGTCTATCTGCCCGATGTTCTTTCCGGACCATTCCGCGGGGACCGGAACTTCGAATATGGCGTGGTCGTCGTCCAGCTTCATGTAGTCCAGAATGTGGTCCGAGCCGTAGCGTATGGCGGCCCATTCGGCGATCTGCTTTTCCGGATTGAGCACCTCGTCCGCGCCGTTGCGGAGCAGGAATTTTGCCTGCACTTCGCGGTCCGCGCGGGATACTACCAGCCTTCCGCCAAGCTCCTTCAGCAGAGACGTGGTCTCCAGCGAGCTCTGGAAATCGCCGCCTATGGTGACTATGCACACGTCGTACCCGCTTACGTCAAGAGAGCGCAGAAAAGCCTCGTTGGTGCTGTCGCCTATCTGCGCGTCCGTAACGTATGGCAGAACATTGTTGATGCGTTCTTCCTCCTTGTCCACGGCCATTACCTGATGTCCAAGTTCGTGGAACTGTCTGGCCAGAAGCGAGCCGAAGCGGTTGGTTCCTATAAGTAAAACGGATTTCATGTCTTCACCTTCTTTTATCCTACGTTGATCTTCCCCGCCGGGTACTGCGCGGTCTCCGGTCTGGTGGTTACTGCCGCGGAGAGCAGGGTCAGTCCGCCGACTCTGCCGAAGAACATCAGGCCTATCAGAGCCGTCCTGGACAGCGCTCCGAGCGTGGGAGTGATCCCGTATGACAGACCTACGGTGCCAATGGCGGAGGCTGTTTCAAAAATGCACGGCCCGAAGGGAAGTCCCTCGGCTGCGCTTAAGATGAATGCTCCCGGCAGCGCGAGAAGAAGATACATTATCATAAGCGTGGAAGCGCTTTTTACGGTGTCCTCATGTATCCTCCGGTTGAAGAGCTTAGGGTCTTTTCTGCGGCGCACTACGGATGCGACGTTCGCCAGAAGCACCGCGAAGGTGGTGGTCTTCATGCCGCCAGCCGTGGAACCGGGAGCGCCGCCGATCAGCATCAGGACTACAAGCATGGCGCGCCCCGCGCTTGTGAAGCTGCCTATTTCCACGGTGTTGAATCCTGCCGTCCGCGGCGTAATCGCCTGGAAGATCGAAGCGCAGATACGCTCCTTCAGAGGCAGTCCGGAAAGATCGCTGAAGAAGAAAACAGCCGCCGGGATCGCGATAAGAAAGGCGGTTACGGTAAGGATGACTTTGCTTTGCATGCGGTATTTCCGGAATCTAAGTTTGTTTTTCGCGATGTCGTCCCATGTCAGAAAACCTATGCCGCCGATCATTATAAGTAAGCATATCGGGATCACGACCCCGGGGCTGCTGCTGAAACAGGTGAGGGAGGAGTACTCGCCTGTCATGTTTCCCATTATGTCGAAGCCTGCGTTGCAGAACGCGGAAACGGAATGGAATACGGCCATCCATATTCCTGCCGTTCCGAAAGCGGAGCAGAAAGCCGGCAGCATAAGCGCCGCCCCGGCCAGCTCCGTAATAAGCGCTGTTTTAAAGATGAAGCCTGTCAGCTTCACGATGCCGCCAAGCTGATGCGCGGAGATGCACTCTTGAAGCATGCTGCGCTCAAGAAGGGATATTCTCCTTCCCGACGCTGCCGCGGCCATGGCTGTAATTGTTATTATCCCAAGTCCGCCGATCTGGATGAGCAGCAGTATCACTATCTGGCCGAACAACGACCAGGACAAAGCGGTATCCCTTACGACAAGGCCTGTAACGCAGACAGCAGATGTGGCTGTGAACAAAGCGTCCCCGGCAGGCGTCCAATGTCCGTTCGCGGAGGATACAGGCAGAGCGAGCAGAAGCGTGCCTGTCATGATGACAGCCGCAAAGCCCGCGATTATTATCCTGAACGATGTGAACTTTTTCCAGATGGAAGGTCTGCCCATGATGATCCTCTCTGCGCTTATTATGGCAATATCTTAATACGGGGCTCACAAAGATGGTGTTAAGGGCGCCCTTGCCGGAATTAAGATTGTATTAACGCCGGGTCCCGGTCAGCGGGCGTTGCTGTAACTGATGTTATTGCGGCGGACGCGTGTCTGCGGCTGGGTATAATTAGGCGGAGGGAATGCCTGTGTTCGACGGACAATCAGGGAACCCGGTCCTTAGCGACCGGCGAGCTTTAGGCGAAGACGGAGCTTAGTACCGTTGGGAGGGTCCCCTGTTAGCGGGAGCGTGTCCGTGAACACAGGCAGGCCTCCGCTGTAAAAAAAACTGTTGACAGACCGCCGGCCGGGGTGTATATATTTCATATAAGGCAAGGGCGTCTTTGAGCAATTGAGCTCGAAGAGGCCCGTTTTTCATTATTAAGACAAGAACTCAATAAGCAGCTTAAAGGCAAAGGCGTCTTTTGTATTTCCGCGTAAAGAGCCTTTGTCTTTTGTTTTAGAAAAGGAGAAGAAAAATGAGTACTGTAACTGATCTCTTCGGAAGCCTGGTGTTCGACGACCGCGTAATGCGCGCGAACCTTTCATCTGACGTCTACGCGTCCTTAAGGAAGACCATAGACGAGGGCAGCGAGCTGGACATCGGCGTTGCCAACGCAGTGGCCGAGGCCATGAAGGACTGGGCCGT
>JAFZRK010000113.1 GCA_017619905.1 Bacillota bacterium | reverse complement strand
CTTACGGAATTGACCAGACCGGGCTTATTGACCCTGCCTTCCTTAATGATGCGGGCCAGCAGCTCGGGGTCAGGGCTGTCGATGCACAGCGGCTTGTCCGTGCAGCCCTGGATGACGTCTATAAGCCAGCACATCGCGTCGTATTCCAGCTCCGTTGCCGTGCTGGGCGCGCAGTCGATGAAGTCCGCGCCCGCCTCCGTCTGGGCCAGCGCCCTGGCGATTATGGCGTCCGCGTCGCGCGCCGCTATGGCTTCCTTTACCGCGGGGATGGCCCCGTTTATCTTTTCTCCGATTATTATCATTGTGTCGTCCTCAGCCGTTCAAATAATGCGTTCCGCGGCCTGTGCCGGCCGCATGCTTGCCTGCACTCAGCCGTCCACCAGTATGGTCAGCAGAAGCCGCATCAGCATGTCCTTTACGGGACGCATGTAGAACGGAATTATGTCCTTTACAAGCTTTTTGTAGCCGTCCGGATATCCTGAATATTTGCCTTTCATGGTCGTTCTCCTTTATATGTCCGCATCAACGGACAGTCCATGTTCGTCTGTATAACGGAAGTCTCCCGCGCCCCTTACAGCCGGTACTCGTTCACGAAATTGCACACCGCAAGCATGTTCTCCGCCTTGGCGTCGTTGCGGTACGACAGCATCTTGTTCTCGCTGAAAATGAAGCCGCCGTCCCTGCCCAGCTCATCGCAGAGGCGCTTCGCGTAGGCCACGCATTCCTCCGGCGTTCCATTGGACAGCAGGTCCGTGGTCATGCCGCCCATTATCGCCACGTTGGGCAGAGCCGCGCGGAACTCGAACGGGTCGTCCTGCTCTATGTGGAAGGTCAGCAGACCCTTGGGGTAGTCCGCGAAGTACTCCGCAAAGCGCAGTATGCTGCCCTCCGTAAAGATCCTTATGTTCATCTTCTTTTCCGCGTACACGTCCAGAAGCTTCTTAAGGTACGGCCAGTAGAAGCGCTCGAACTGCTTCTTGTTCATAACCGTGTGCGCCAGCATCAATATGGACGAGTCGAAGCAGTGCACGTCGTCCGGGCCCTTGGCCTTGCGTATCTTGGCGTAGATGGGCTCCATGCGCTCTTTCTCCCAGCGCTCTATGAACGCGTCCAGAAGATCGCCGCTTCTGCGCATGGCTATCGACAACTGCTGTATGCCCAGCAGGTCGCTCATAAGCGTCTCCACAGCGGGTACCACGGCGCCCTTCATCGGGTTGTTGGGCGAAAGCCCCGGCAGACCGTACTTATCCATCACCTTGGCCATATGCAGAACGAACTTTGTGTACTTAATGTACTCGGAGAAGGTCTTCTTCCAGACCTCCGTGGTCTTCTGCTCCCAGGCCTCGCCGTACTTTTTAGGCAGAATCACCTCCCAGGCGTAGCGCGTGGGGTCGTCCAGGTACTCCTGCAGCGTCTCCACCGTGCAGTGCGCGTGGTCGTGGATGCCCACCACCTCTTTGTCGTAATAATAATAGCTGCCTTCCCCGAACGCCTCGGTGACGTTGAACTGGTTGCGTATTCCTACGTCCAGTATCGAATCCACCGGGTATTTGTCCAGGAAATGCAGCACGCATTTTTCCATGACTTCGAAATTGGTCATGGCCTCGTCCAGGGTGTGCCCCGCGTCGAAGACCTTCCACGTTACCACGTTCGCGAAGTGCGGTATGCGGTCGGTCCTGCGGAAGTTCGCGGCGTCCCTGAACAGCTTTACTCTCTGTGCTTTTAATGCTTTGCCGTCCATTTGATTCTCCTTAGAACTTTATATGAACTTGTTCATTAAAATTTTAACATTCTCCCGCGGGGATGTCAACGCTCAAGGGTTTGCTCCTGCAGTGGTTCCGGCAGATAAAATGCATAATAAAAAAGAGCGGCTGCCCAGCCACCCTTTATAATCGAATCCGATCGTAGTTTCAATCGTAAAAAATTACAATCGCTTTTCCGATTTATTCGCCTTTAAATCATTCCGCCGTATCTGCCTTTGACCCCTCGCCGAACACGCTAAGGTAGCAGTCTTCCAGCGACGGGGTTATCAGGACCGCATCGGGCGTAGGCGCGGAATCGGAAAGCACGCGCAGCGAAACACCCGCGTCGTCGTTCTGTATATTCGTGACGGCAAAGCGCGCCTGAAGCTCCGCAACGTCTGCGGGCTGCGCAGGAACGCGCCACACCCTGCCCTCTATCTTCCGGATAAGCTCAGCCGGCGACGCGGAATCGTGTATCCTGCCCTTGTTGAGCAGAATGACGTTCTTCGCTATGTATTCCACGTCCGCCACCACATGGGTCGCAATAATTACTATCTTGTTGAACGCTATTCTGGAGATATAGTTGCGGACGGCTATCCTCTGCCTGGGATCCAGTCCTGCAGTCGGCTCGTCGAGCACCAGCACCGACGGATCCCCAAGGACCGCCTGAGCCAGCGCCAAACGCTGCTTCATGCCGCCGGAGAAAGCCGATATCCGCTTGTTTGCAACGTCAGAAAGTTCCACTGCTTCCAACACCTCTGGGATGGCGGTCTTCGCCCTGTCGCGCGGGATGCCCTTAAGCTCCGCAATGTACCAGAGGAAGCTTTCCGCCGAAAAACTGCCGTACATACCCGGATACTGCGGCATGAAACCGAGTTTTTCGCGGAACCTGCCGCCCATCTTCAGAATATCCTCGCCGTCGAAGAGTATGCTTCCCTCGTCGGCCTTAAGGTTGTCCGTCAGTATGTTCATAAGCGTGCTCTTGCCTGCGCCGTTAGGTCCCAGCAGAGCATGTATGCCCGGCTCCAGCACCGCGGAGAATCCGTCCAGCGCCTTCGCCTTTCCGTAGGATTTCGTAACGTTTTTGAATTCGAGGGTCATGAGATCCTCCTTCCCGAATAGGTGTACTTTTTGTATGAATATACGGCTAAAATACCGGTTATTATCAAAAGCGGCAGCATCATCAGCCATGCGGATGCGCCTTCAGAAATAAGCGCTCCGCCGGAGAGGAACGCGGACAGATCCGCCGGAAGGAAGACCATTCCAAACCGCCTTAGTGCAAACGAGATGAGCGCCCACCCGCACACCGGGGCAAGCGCCAGGAATATGCTGTCAAAGCAGACCGAGAGCGAAAACGTTATTAGCGCGGCGCAGACTGCCGATATCAGCCGCATAGCGTACACCTGAAGGATAACGCTTCCGATGGTCTGCGTCCCGAATGCTTTCAAGCGCTCCAACGACGCGGCAGGAACTCTCAAATAGTCGAAGATGCCATTGCCGGAGACCGCATACAGCTCCGCAGCGGTAAACAGCGCGAACACTACGACTGCGCAGACGACTGCAAACAAGGCCCTTGTAAGGAACAGGCGCTTCCGACCGTTGCGGCTGGCCCGGAAGACCGGGAAGACTCCGCCCTCGCGCTCCTTGTAGAAGCAGGCGCACGCTAAAAGTATCACGGCAAGAAACGCCGGGAAGTTAACGTCTTTGCTTAAAAACTTGTTGTAACCTGTATCGTAGACCAGTTCCAGGTCGCAGCCCAGTTCGGCGGACGTATCCACCAGATTCTTTGCCCTGGCCTTGAGCGTAAGGATCTGCCCCTGCTTTATATAGCAGTCGATGAACTCCTTTGTGATCTTTTCGTATTCTTCAACGGTGATCTTTCCCGCGATAAACATGGACTCAGCCGCTTCCATCTGACCGATACCTGCCTCGACCCGCATCTCTTCTTCGAGGATCGCATCGTAAGCCGCTCCGGCAGACATTCCCGAAAACTCTTCGCAGTAGGCGCGGTAGACCGTCTCTCCGGTATTCGCCTTTACGGGACCGGACCTTATCACGCCCGCGATGCCGATGATAAGGCACAGACACACAGGCAGTATTATCTCCGGTGTGCGCAGAAGCTTTACGAACTCCCAGGAGAACAGGCCGTGCGGACGGGCCTTGGAACTGGTTCGGGACAGGTCGAACGGAAGCTTTATCCTCCTTACGCCGCCCTGCCTTCTCTGCTCGGGAAGCAGCACAGAAAGCGCAAAAAACACGACTATGGCTGCTATTGCAAATATAAGGACAAGGTCTTCCGGATAGGCCTTTCCGAAGAAGCGCACGCAGTAGAAACGCTTGAAAAGATAAGCTGTTCCGAACGCGAAGATGTTGGCGTTCTTCACGAACACGTCGACGGCGCTGTAACGCACGGAGAACAGAACGAACTGCAGTACCGGAAACGCCGCCGATACAAGTATGATGGCTATGTAGCCCCTAAGAAGTTTGGAAACGAGGCACGCTATGGCGCAGACCGCTGCGCAGATAAGGCATCGCCGGAGCGTAAGCAGCACGAACGTCCGCGCAAGGGAAAGATCCTCCGCGGACTGTAAGAACGACGGCGCGGACTGAAGCACAAAGCTTCCGTTGTGCAGAAGCCCCATGGCTCCAAAGCATGCCAAAACAATAAGCCCGGATAGAACGCAGAATAAAACAGAAAACACGACCGCGGAAAGGACCCGCGAGACCGCAAGCGTTCTCCGTCCGTTCCTGGTCGCGATTATTATCTGCGACGTTCCTTTTCTGGTGTCCTCAAAAAAGCTGACCGCGCCGGCCATTACGGCGATGATCAGCGCCGCATAAAACGGCAGGTCAAAACAAAGGAGCTCGTCCCATCCGCTGATATCTCCGCCGTCGAAAACGATACGCTCTCCTGCTGCGCGGTAACGCTCTATGACCTCGGTATAATAAGAGACGGCATATTCGCCCCTTGCCATGCGCATAGCAGTCTTCGCGGCGCTTTCCGTCTCGTTTACAAACAGTTCGTATGCTTCGGACAGCTCCCGCGCGTCAGCACAGCGGTATTCCGCGGAAGCCGCAGTGCGCGCTCCCGAGACCGCAACAGCCGCAAGCAGGACCAGCGTCAGCCCCACAAGCGCTTTGTTCTTTATGATCTTTTTCAGCTCGGAAAAGAACAGCATTCCTTAGTTCTCGTGGACCGTCACCTCTAATGTGGTTTGCTTAAATATGAATCCGTTCCTCATCGATGTGTTGTAGAACGTGGCTTTGCCGGTATCCAGATCGATACGGACGATGTCCGGGACCGACGGGTATCCGGATAAAATGCAGTCACCATTTTCACTAAGTTTATAATAGATACGTCCTAGTACTATGTTCTCGTATATGGCAACGATCTGGAAGTGATAATCACAATCGACGGAATAATGCTTGTACGAGCCGTCTTTGCTCAGAACATACCACTCATTGTCGATAGCGATACTCATAACGGCATCTCCGGTATTTGGATCCTTGCCTAGTCTTACGACCTCTGTATTTCTGGGCTGGAAACAGAAAGAGTCCTTATAACGGATCGGAACATACGTTGCTCTGTCTGTCGGGTACATCAGACGCGTATCATCTTCCGCCACATATACTCCGCCGTTCGGCTCAGTATTTGAGAAAAGACCGTTTTGTTTAAGATTCCATCCGAAGATCTCAAACGGGGTGCCGTCCGGAAGTGTATCGAATGTTTCCCCACTCGATCCGTCGTAAGAGTATCTGCAGTAGATGATCCTGTCTTTTTTCTCGTCATACCTCGCATAACGAATGTAGTGATCGTCAAAGAAGGTGAAATCACCCACATGCGTGTCTTCATACATTAATGTTACGGCTTTGCTTTCCGGATCGTAAGAGAAGAGCCCCATCTTACTGTCCGTTATGTCTTTTCCTTCTTCAGTAAGCGCAGTGAAGAACAGAAGTTTATCGTTCGTATTCAGCTTGACCTGGAAATCGATATAGTCATAGGTATAGATCTCATCGATACGGTTATTGCTTATATCATAGTCATACAGTTTCATTATCCTTCCGTCGGACGTCTGTTTATCTGCGACAAAATAGATGTGCCCGTCGGAATATTCCACGTCATAGAGCACTGTATCATCTCTTGAGGTATTGAAAAAGCACGTCTCGCTGTTCGAACTGTGTTTGCACAGCGGATCCGTGCAAGCGACGAGCACGTCCCCGGTCTTGATGTTTATGATCTTTGCAGGAGACGTGAATTGGGGACTGTATTTGAAGGAACAGAACCACTCGGCACGGTCGTACGAAAATGGCTCCGGATCGTCTTCGGAGGAATCCGGTTCAACATTGCCGCTGTCGTTATTGACAGGGACATTGCTGTTGTTGTTTGCAGGAGCATTGGTACATCCTGCCAGCGAAGCCAGCAGGACTGCGATCGCAAGAACGCAAAAAAGAAATCGACAGATCCTTTTCATGATATAATCCCTCCCTTTTGATGTTTTCATAGTATCATACCGAAACGGATATGTAAAGTGAGCCCGCGTCACCCTCAACGCGTTCTCCACCAACAGGCGAGCGGACTGTAAATCTGCGCTATTGAAACCGCGGCGTTTCTTTTTTACAATGATGTTGCGATCGTAAAAAAACAACTGCAGCGTCCGGAACCTCGGCCCCGGACAACTCAAACAGAAAAACACTCTTAAAGGAGGAATACATATGGAACTTGGAAAAAAGATAAGACAGCTTCGCTTTAAGGCGGGGCTCACCCAGGAGCAGCTGGCCGACAAGCTGGGCATAGGCGCGCAGTCCGTCTCCAAATGGGAGAACGACGTAGCAATGCCGGACATCACCACCCTGCCGCTCATCGCGGAGATCTTCGGCGTCACCATAGACGACCTGTTCGACCTTACCGCGGAGCAGCGCCTCAACCGCATAGAGAACCGCCTGGACGCGGAGGACGACCTGCCGCAGGACGTGTTCAGAGAATACGAGGACTTCCTTAAGACCCAGCTGCCGGACGAGCAGCACAAGG
>JAFZRK010000112.1 GCA_017619905.1 Bacillota bacterium | reverse complement strand
GAGGTCTGGGACGTACTGGACGAGATCATCAAGGATCACCCCGTGCTCCTGAACCGCGCGCCTACGCTCCACCGCCTCGGTATCCAGGCCTTCGAGCCGGTACTGGTGGAAGGCAAGGCGATAAAGCTGCATCCGCTCGTCTGCACCGCTTACAACGCGGACTTCGACGGCGACCAGATGGCCGTGCATCTTCCGCTCTCCGTGGAAGCTCAGGCAGAGGCCAGGTTCCTCATGCTGTCCGTAAACAACATACTGGCGCCCAAGAACGGATCCCCGATCACCACGCCTACCCAGGACATGATACTCGGATCCTACTACCTTACGAACGCGGGTTCCGAAGACAGGAGCTCCAAGCTCGACAGGGGCGACGGCAAGGCGTTCTGCGACGACGCGGAGATGCTCATGGCATATCAGAACGGCGTCATTGGCATCCACGCCAAGGTCAAGGTGCTCCGCAAGCTCGGTCCGGACGATCCGGGCAAGCTGGTGGAATCCACCGTCGGCAGGTTCATATTCAACGAGCACATTCCGCAGGATCTGGGCTACGTCGACAGGACCGTGGACCCGTACGGACTGGAAGTGGACTTCCTCGTAAAGAAGAAGAACCTTACGGACATAATCGCGCGCTGCTTCAAGAGACACGGCAACGTCGAGACCGTCAAGATGATGGACTACATAAAGAGCAACGGATACAAGTATTCCACGCTCTCCGCGGTCACCATCTCCGTCGGCGACATGCTCATGCCTCCGCAGAAGCAGGAGATCATAGACGAAGCCCAGGCCAAGGTCGACAAGTACCAGGCTGCCTACAGGCGCGGTCTCATGAGCGATTCGGAAAGATACGAAAAGGTCCTCCAGATCTGGCACAAGGCTACGGACGAGGTAGCGGACGCCCTTATGGCATCCCTGCCCAGGAACAACAACCTGTTCATCATGGCAGACTCCGGCGCCCGTGGTTCCAAGGACCAGATAAAGCAGATCGGCGGCATGAGAGGCCTCATGGCCAACGCTACCGGTAAGACCATAGAGGTTCCTATCACGGCTAACTTCCGCGAAGGCCTCTCCATAATGGAGTACTTCCTTTCCTCCAACGGCGCGAGAAAGGGTCTGGCGGACACCGCTCTGCGTACTGCGGACTCCGGTTACCTTACCAGAAGACTCGTTGACGTTTCCCACAACGTCATAGTCCGCGAAGACGACTGCGGATCGGACGAAGGCGTTGAAGTAAGAGCGTTCACCGAGACCCGCGCGTTCACGGACGACAAGGAGACCATAGAGGCCCTGCACCTGCGCATAGCCGGAAGGACCGCTCTGGAAGACGTTGTCGACCCCACGACCGGAGAGATACTGGTCCACGGCGGTGAAGAGATAAGCGACGACGCTGCCAAGGCAGTAGAAGATGCCGGAATCGAGTCCGTAAAGATCAGGTCCATCATGACCTGCAAGTGCGAGAACGGCGTGTGCGCCAAGTGCTACGGCCGCAACCTCGCTACGGGCGAGCACGTCAATATAGGCGAAGCGGTTGGCATAATCGCGGCTCAGTCCATAGGCGAGCCCGGTACCCAGCTGACGATGAGAACGTTCCACGCCGGCGGCGTAGCCGGAAGCGCAGGAGACATCACTCAGGGTCTTCCGCGTGTAGAGGAGCTTTTCGAAGCGCGTAAGCCGAAGGGACTTGCGGAGATCTGCGAGGCGGACGGAACCGTCATCTCAATAACAACAAGATCCGACAACAAGACCGAGATCATAGTACGCGGCGAAGAGGAGCGCAAGTACGTCGTTCCTTACGGCGCGCGTCTCAAGGTCAGGGAAGGCATGACTGTCAAGGCCGGCGAAGGACTCACCCAGGGTCCGCTCAACCCGCACGACATAATGCGCATCAACGGTGTGGAAGGCGTATATCAGTACCTGCTCAAGGAAGTGCAGAGAGTGTACAAGCAGCAGGGCGTAGATATCAACGACAAGCACATCGAGGTCATAGTGAGCCAGATGCTGTCCAAGTACAGGGTGGACGACCCGGGCGACACCACGCTCCTTCCGGGAAGCCAGTACAGCAGATTCGAGGTCGATGCGGCTGACGCCGCTCTGGAGGAAGGCCAGCAGCCCGCAGACGTTACCAGGATACTCCTCGGTATCACCAAGGCATCGCTCGCCACCAGCTCTTTCCTGTCCGCGGCTTCGTTCCAGGAGACCACCAGGGTGCTCACGGACGCAGCCATCAAGGGCAAGACCGACAGACTGACAGGTCTTAAGGAGAACGTCATCATAGGCAAGCTCATCCCTGCCGGCACAGGCATGAAGATATACCGCGAGATCGGCATAGACTACGGCGCCAACACCGAGTACATGGAGAGCTTCAACGTAAAGGAAGCCGAGAGGAACGCCCGCGCCACCTACGAACAGGAGCACAGCGACGACTTCGAGGACGACGATAACGACGCCTACGACGAATACGAGAACCGCATGGCGGAGGAAGCGTTCGCTTCCGAGCTCAGCGGCGCCTCCGAGGACGACGAATAGCGCAGTGACGGCCGACCGTACAGAATGAACGATAAGGCCCGGTGCATCTGCGCCGGGCTTTTGATATGCAACACTTGCAGCGTAACGCGCAATAATAGCGCGGACTGCCCAAAAACCAGTAGTTTACAGCGTTTGCTTCGTGTTATAATTATCAAACACGCCGCATGAAAAAGCGGCATAAGAAAAAGTAAGAATGGAACAGGCAACGAAATCCGCAACTAAAGACAAGAACGCCAGGCGTCTGCACACGCAGCTGCTGCTGAAGTTCCTTAAGGGCAGCAAGCATCTGTTCGCGGGCAGCATCATCGCGTCGCTGTTCTACGCGCTCTGCGACATGGTAGATCCCCAGATCTTCCGTGCGGCGATAGACAACGCCATAGGCGGCAAGGAACCGACCTTCCCGAAGTACGTACTGGACTTCGTGGACCGGCTGGGCGGCTTTGCGTACCTCGGAAAGCACCTGTGGATAATGGCGCTGGCCGTGGTTGCCGTTGCCGTGGTCCGCGCGGTGTCCGGATACCTGCAGCGAGTGCTCAATAACAAGGGCGCGGAGACTCTGGTCCGCACCATGCGCGACAGCATGTTCAGTCACATAGAGCATCTGCCTTACGAGTGGCACATGAAGAACCACACGGGAGACATAATCCAGCGCTGCACGTCCGACGTCGAGATGATACGCCAGTTCGTGGCCGAGCAGCTGGTCTCCGTGGTCAGGATAAGCATAATGATAATCCTGTCGCTGTACTTCATGTTCACAATGAACGTGATGCTGACTTTCATAGCCATAATACCCATACCGTTCATTATGGCCTACGTCCTCATATTCCGCAGGGACATGGAGAAGGGCTTCCGCGAGTGCGACGAGATGGAAGGAAAAGTGTCCGCGCGCATTCAGGAGAACCTTACCGGCATGAGGGTGGTCCGCGCCTTCGCTCAGGAAGCCAAGGAACGCGACCGCTTCACCAGGGAGAACAACCACTACAACGATCTGTGGGTGAAGCTTGCGGGAATAATGGCCAGGTTCTTCTCGACACAGTACATCCTCGGCTGCCTGCAGGTGCTGCTCGTGATAGCCGTAGGCTGCGTGTTCTGCGTAAACGGCAGGATAACGACCGGCGAGTACGTCGCCTTCATATCGTACAACTCCATGCTGTCCTTCCCGATAAGAAGGTTAGGGCGCATGATCTCCGAGATGAGCAAGGCGGGAGTCTGCCTCGACAGGATAGGCCACGTCATGCACGCGGAGGTGGAGAAGGACGCTCCCGGCGCGGTGGATGCGCCCATGGACAGGGACATTGTGTTCGATCACGTAAGCTACGCCTACGAGGGAAGCTCGGAGGTGCTGCACGACGTAAGCTTTACCGTGCCTGCGGGCTCCACACTTGGAATACTGGGCGGCACGGGTTCCGGCAAATCCACGCTGATGCTTCTGCTGGACAAGATGTACGATCTGCCGGAAGGCAGCGGCACCATAAGCATCGGCGGCGTGGACATACGCGGCATCCGCACGGAGCACCTGAGAAAGAACATATCGCTGGTGCTGCAGGAGCCGTTCCTGTTCTCGCGCACCATTCAGGAGAACATAGGCATATCTTCAAAGGAACTTACCGGCGATCAGGTCCGCGAGGCCGCTAAGGCCGCGTGTCTGGACGAGGCCGTGGAGAGCTTCTCCAAGGGCTACGACACCTTCGTGGGAGAGCGCGGAGTTACTCTGTCCGGCGGCCAGAAGCAGAGGGCTGCCATAGCAAGGGCGCTCATAACGAATGCTCCGATCATGGTATTCGACGATTCCCTGTCCGCGGTGGACACGGAGACGGACGCCAAGGTCCGCAGGGCTCTGGAGGAGCGCTTCGGATCCGCTACGATAATACTTATTTCGCACAGGATCACCACGCTCTCCAAGGCGGACAAGGTGATAGTGCTCGACAACGGCAGGATAGCGGAAGAGGGCGCCCCGGACGTGCTTAAGACGGCCGGCGGCATCTACAACCGCATCTACGACATACAGTCGGGAACAGGCGACGATCTGCCTGAAGACGGAAAGGAGGCAGACCATGAAAACAACTAAAAAAGACGGCAGCCTCTGCTTCTTCGGCATACCCAAGATGATACCGCTGGTGATGCGCTTTAAGAAGGAAGTCGCGGTCATAAGCGGCTCCGCTCTGGCCTGCGCGGTAATGGACCTTCTGGGTCCGCTGTTCAACAGGTACGCGCTCAACCACTTCGTAACCGAAGGCACCACGAAAGGCCTTGTACCGTTCATAATACTGTACGTGCTGATGCTGGCGCTCACGTGGCTGTTCATCTACATAAACATAAAAGTGGCGGTGGAGACGGAAGTCACCATGAACCGCGACATGCGCAACGATGCCTTCAGCCACCTGCAGGAGCTGTCGTTCGACTACTACAGCGAGAACAGCGTGGGCTACATCCACGCGCGCGCCATGAGCGACACCAGCAGGATAGGAAACCTCTTCAGCAACCAGATATCGGACACCGTTGAGTTCCTGTTCTACATCGTGGGCGCGATAGTAATAATGCTGTCCATAGACGTCAAGCTGACGGGCGCGGTGCTGATAATCGTTCCTATAATAGCGCTGTTCTTCAGCCTGTTCTACGGAAAGCTGTTCTCGCTTGGAAGGCAGACCCGCGAGATCAACTCCAGGATAACGGGCAACTTCAACGAGGGCATAACGGGCGCCAAGACCATAAAGTCTCTGGTGATAGAAGACCGCATAGACGAGGACTTCCGCTCCGAGACCACCAACATGTTCAAAAAGGCGACCCAGCTCGCAAGGCACAGGAGCGTATTCGCGTCCGTTACGGATCTGGCCGCGTCGTTCGCGCTGGCCTTCGTTCTGTGGAAGGGCGGCATACTAGCCAAGGAGCAGGTAGGCACCTTCTCCATGTTCATGAGCTACGCTCAGGGACTTATGGAGCCGGTCCGCTGGCTGGTGGAGACGCTGGCGCTGTTCGTGAACGGCAAGGTCAACATAGAGCGCTACACCAAGCTGATGGAGACCGTCCCGACCGTTTCCGATACTCCGGAAGTCGTTGAAAAGTACGGCGACGCGTTCGCTCCGAAGAGGGAGAACTGGGAGGAGTTCCGCGGCGACATAGAGTTCAAGGACGTGGACTTCAAATACCCGGGAGCCGAGGAATACGTGCTGAAAGACTTCGACCTTAAGATACCCTTCGGCACCAACGTTGCCATAGTGGGAGAGACCGGAGCGGGCAAATCCACCATGGCCAATCTGATCTGCCGCTTCTACGAGCCGACGTCCGGCCAGATACTGGTGGACGGCAGGGACTACCGCGAAAGGTCTCAGCTTTGGATGCACTCCGCGCTGGGCTACGTGCTGCAGACGCCGCACCTGTTCTCCGGAACGATAAGGGAGAACCTGCTCTACGGCAACGAGAACGCAACGGACGAGGAGATAGCCGAAGCCATTAAGATGGTGTCCGCGGAAGGGCTCATAGAGAAGCTCGACGACGGTCTGGACACCGATGTGGGCGAGGGCGGAGACCTTCTGTCCACAGGCGAAAAGCAGCTCATCTCCTTCGCCAGGGCGATACTCGCCAAGCCGAAGATCATAATACTCGACGAGGCCACCGCCTCCGTCGACACCATAACGGAGAAGAAGATCCAGGCAGCCATCGACAAGGTGGTGAAGGGCCGCACGTCCATAGTGATAGCGCACCGTCTTTCCACCATCAGGAACGCGGACATAATACTCGTCGTCGACAACGGCAAGATAGTCGAGAGCGGAAAGCACGAGGAGCTTCTGGCGAAGAAGGGCCAGTACTACCGTCTCTGGACGCGCCAGTACGAGGACGACGCCGTGGCAGCGGTCTGGCAGTCCGGTTCCGCGCGGGCGGAAGCGCAGCAGTAATGCTTTCTGCCGGGGATCTGTCAGCCGGCGGAAACACAGTGATTTCAACGGTCCGGTCCGTCCGGCCCGATAACAGTTCAGTCAGTGATATATGAGGTGAAACATGCAGTACACTTATCAGCCCCAGGGCGTATGCGCGCGGCTCATCAGCTTCGAGCTGGACGGCAACGTGGTAAAGAACGTGCACTTCCTCGGCGGATGCAACGGAAACCTTAAGGCGGTCTCCAAGCTCGTAGACGGCATGACCGTCGAAGAGATAGAGGCCAAGCTGAAGGGCAACACCTGCGGTCCCAAGCCCACTTCCTGCGCGGATCAGCTCTGCGTAGGCATCAGGCAGGCCCTCGACAGCAGCAAGTAGTTCCGGCCGCAGACAGCATACTCAGAAGTGTGGGACGAAATTAAAAGATCCGCAAAGCCCGTGGTCCTCTACGGGACGG
>JAFZRK010000111.1 GCA_017619905.1 Bacillota bacterium | reverse complement strand
TCTGCAGTTCGAACTGGTCTAAAAGCTCGTTGGTGCGCTTCGCGGACTCGTCCGAAGACAGGCCGGAAAGGCATCCCATGTACCACAGGTATTCGTAGCATTTCATGTCCGAGTAGAAGCTGGTGAACTCCGGGGAGTATCCCAGTATCTTCAGCGCCTCCGGGCTTGCGAGAGGATGTCCGAACACGTTTCCGCTTCCGGAGGTGGGGAAGAGCGAGCCCATTATCAGGGCCATGGTGGTGCTCTTGCCCGCGCCGTTGGGGCCTACGATGCCGTAGATCTTGCCCGGCTCCAGCTTAAGGGAGACGTTGTCCACGGCTGTGAAGCCGCCGAACTTTTTGGTTATTCCGTTCAATTCTATGCAGTACTTACTCATTTTGCTGCCTCCTTGAATCTTCCGGCTATCCGCGCTTTTCTGAGTATTCCGAAGAACAGGCACGCGATCAGCAGGACCGCGGCAAGTACAACCGGAAGCACCGGGAAGCTCTTCTGCTCGCTTACCGAAACGTGGTGCAGTTCCTTATACACCTTGCCCTGACCGTCGTCCATGGAGAGCGTTATCTCGTGTTCGCCCTGCATCAGCGGTACGGATACCGAGGTGTCCGCTCCGCTGTAGACCACGGTGTTGTTGTCGGTCACGGTCATGATGCTGTAGTCCTGCGCGGGATCCCAGGAGAGATTCAGCATGTAGTCGTCCGTTGTTTCCGGTATCTCCTGCGTAAGGGTGAAGCTCCTGTCGGTGTTGAGCTTAAGGAGCTCTCCCGCGGGGGTCGTGACGACTATGTCGTCCGCTATCTGTATGGCTTTCTTCGCCGAAACCTTGTAGGTGGCTATAAGGCGCTGTTCCGCCAGATCCAGCAAGCTAAGCTCGCTCTGGCCCATCACCGCCGCGTAGCGGTCGCTGCCGTCCACCTTAAGCAGTTCGCCGGATTCGTATCCGTCGCCGGAGCTCAGCTTTACTTCGCTTACGGGCAGGAACTCCCTGGTCCCTATGATGATCAGCTTCTTAAGATAGTTGAAGGTCTCGTAGTCCCAGTAGCCCTGGATCTGAGTGATGTCTCCCAGTCCGTCGCCGTCCACGTCGCTGGTTATTATGAAGGTCTGCGGATCCTGAAGCGGGTAGAAGGGGATGAGGTAGTCCGGATGGTACTCGCCCTTGCCGCCCATGGTGGCGCCTGCGCCGTAGTAGATGATGACACCCTGGCCGTCTTCCTCCCTGCCTATCGTGGAGAGGTTCACCAGTTCGGTGCCGGTCTTTCCGTCGAAGATGCAGTATTCCCAGTTGAAGTTCCTGGCGTAGAGCTCGTTCCAGCCGTCGCCGTTTATGTCATATCCCAGAGAGATGAAGGTCTCGCCCTCGCTGGTTATTCCGTCCGGGCAGAGATCGTAGATAAGCTCCAGCGTCTTTCCGTCATACACCTTGTATACCTGGAAGCCCTGGACGTTCTTCCCTATGAGCACGATCTCGCTGATGCCGTCGCCGTTGATGTCGCCTATGAGGTCGGTGGTGTTCATGGGCTCCAGGTCCTTGCTGTTGGGCATGGAGACGTTGGTCTTTTTATACTCCAGAGATGCAAAACCGTAGGACATGCCCAGTTTGGACTCGTAGAGGCGGGTCTCCTTGTCGCTTACCACAAGGTAGTCCGGCAGACCGTCGTTGTTGGTATCGCCGACTTTGAAGCTGCGTCCGTCCGCGTCCACTCCGCCGTAGAGGCCGCCGATGACCGTGCGCCTTCTGCTGGAGACTATGGTGTCGCCGCAGAGTAGCTCCGGCTTCTTGTCGCCGTCCAGATCCCTTATCATGTCCAGTTCGGAGGCGATGAGGAAGTATTCCACCTTCTTTCCGTCGACTCTGCCGTCCCCGGTCTTTATCTTGTTGTTGAAGATCTCGCTGCCGTCCGCGCCGGACAGTATCATGAACCAGCTGGCGTCCGCCTGACCGTCCTTGTTGTAGCTGTTGACTATGGCCATGACGTCGTTTATGCCGTCACCGTCGTAGTCGCGGTCGGTGCGCACGAACTCGAAGCCCTTGTTGGTGTATTCAGCGCTGAGCGCGTATTCCCAGACGACGTTGTCCAGGCGGCCTTCGAGCTTAACTATGCGGTCCTTTACGCCGTTGGAGCTGTGGATCATGAAGAACGCTCCGTCGGAGGTCTTCTCCAGCGTGGTGCCTGTCATGTCGTAGGCGTATTCTATTGTCTTAAGATCTTCGGACGCGAGTATGCAGCCGGTGCCGAAGAACTCGAAGCGCAGGCCGTCTTCCGCGCGGGAGATCTCGAACTTCGCTCCGTCCCCTATGACGGAGGAGGCGATCTCCTTCTGGTATATCAGGGCGCCGGTGTAGTCGTAGTAGTTGATGACAGCGTGCTTATCGCTGACGCTGGTTGCGGCCGCAATGCACGGAGTGTCACCGTATGCGGTAAGGCAGCTCTTCTGGTAGAGCACGTTGTAGCCGCCGGATATCGGTATCATGGCCTCCACGCTGCCGGTCTCCGCGTTGTAGAGCACCATGCAGGGCGTCCAGCTGCCGTCCTGGTACTGGGCGCAGGAGTCCGCGTCTCCCTGATAGCAGTCTATGAGTATGTACTGGCCGTCGGTGTCCGCTATGCGGAAGCCCATGTAGGCCCAGTTGTTTATGCCTGTCTGGCGGTATCCGGGCGTTCCCATGCTGTATTCGAGGTTGTAGCCCATGAGGAGGTTCTCGAAATACTCTTTGTCCAGGACCTCCAGGTCCGTGTCCCCAAGGACGCCGGAAACAGGGTCGATCGCGAAGATGTGTCCGTCTTCTGATGTGGCGTAGATGATGCCGCCGACATAGACCAGATCCCACATGTTCATGGCCGCGTCGACGGTCTTGTTCGCCCAGTCGATGTTGAGCTTGAGCGTCTCGCAGGGCTGCCATTCACCGATCGCGGAACCGTCCGCGCCGCTTATCACCGCTACGGTGCTGCGCTGCATGGTGTACGCGAAGTCCTCCGCGCCGTCCCCGTCGATGTCGCCCAAGCTTATGACCTTCCAGATGTTGTCGATCGCGCTGTGGGTCCAGACCGTCTCCAGGGTCTTTCCGTCGACCTTTAAGATGTTATAGTCGTAGACGATGAGTGCGTTTCCGTCAGCCGTCGGAAGCAGCTGATGCACGAAGCTGTTGACGTCCGCAAAGCCGATGCTGTCGTCGTAGCCCATGTGCGTAAGGTGCAGGTCGGCCAGGACCTGTCCGTCCTTTCCGCTGACAGTCATCACCTGGGCGCTGTAGTCCGGCGCGTTCTGGTAAGTAAGGAATTCCGGATATCCGTCGCCGTTTGCGTCCGGAAGGACGATCAGCTTCTTTACGGCGAAGTTGGTGTCCAGATGCTTTACGCCGTCTTCCGAGACTATGGATATCCCGGAACTACCGTAGTAGACTCTGGCGTTCTTTCCTTCGTAGAGCAGCTCCGCGCTGCGTCCGCTGTTGTCTATGCTCACCGCGTCGCTGAGCGGCTGTATGCTTCGTTCCTTCGCAAAGGCCGGAAGAGCCGCTGACAGGACGAGCAGCGCGCACAGCATGAACGCCGTCAGTTTCTTGATCATGAATGTTTTCCCCTTTCTGAAGCGGCAGACGCGCCGCTGAAATATGGTTTAATAATAAACGCCGAAAGTGACATCGGCGTGACTCTGCAGATATAGACGGGAAAAATGCCGCAAGGTTGCGGAAAGCGGCTATTTTTCCAGTAGTTTTTCCATGGCGAGCCGGTAGCCCTCGAACCCTTTGCCTTTTATCTGCGCGATGCAGCAGGGGGCGGTATAGGAGACGCGGCGGTAGTCCTCCCGGGCGTCCGTGTCGGATATGTGGACCTCCACCGCGGGCAGGGGGCGGACCGAGCGCAGGGCGTCGGCAATGGCTATGCTGGTGTGGGTGTAGGCGCCGGGGTTTATGACGATACCGCCGAAACCCTCGAAATACGCCTGCTGTATCCAGTCTATGATGTCGCCTTCGTGGTTGGACTGAAGGCACACTGCCTCCATGCCCAGCTGCGAGGCGCTGCTCCTGATGTAGTCGACGAGCTCCGTGTAGCTTCCGCTGCCGTAGACGTCCGTTTCTCTTATGCCGAGCATGTTTAAGCTCGGACCGTTGATTATCATGACTTTCATGTCAGTTCCTCAGTTTTCCGAGTTGTGTGAAGAATCCGGGAAAGCTCTTGCTTACCGCGTCCGCGCCCTCTACCGTGACCGGCTCCTTTGCTGTGAGGGCAAGGACAGCAAGCGCCATGACTATCCGGTGATCGCCGCATCCGCTTGCGCTGACGCCGCCTTTGACTGCGGTCGGACCGGTGACGGTGACGCTGTCCTCGTCCGAACCGATGACGCAGCCGAGGTTTTTCAGTTCCCGCTCCATGTTCGCGACGCGGTCGGATTCCTTAAAACGAAGGCGTCCTGTGCCGCGGAAGACGGACGTGCCTTCGGCCTGTGTCGCTAGCGCGAAGAGCAGGGGACCAAGATCGGGACAGTCGGATATGTCCGCCTCGATCGCCTTGAAATGACCGGGCTCTCCGAATCCGTCCAGCAGTTTTGCTATTGCTCTGTCCGCCTGCAGTGACCGGTTGTCGAGGCCTTTTACCTGCGCGTCTTTTCCGAGCAGCTTCGCGGCCGCCAGCAGCGGAGCCGCAGAGGACCAGTCGGCCTCCACGGTCGTTCTGAAAGGCGTATAGCGCTGCTTTCCGGGCACGTGTATGCCTGTTATCCGGCCGCCGCTTTCAGGCGCTGATCCTTCCCGGATAAACTCCGTCTTTACGCCTGTAAGCTCCAGCGTTTTAAGCGTCAGTTCAACGTAAGGCGCGGACTGCAGCGGTGTGCTGAGAACTATCTCCGAATCTCCGTCCAGCAGGGGCAGCAGGAACAGCAGACCGCTTACGAACTGCGAAGAAATGTCGCCTCGCAGGGTGTACTTTCCCGGTCCGAGCCGGCCTTCCACTGCAATGTAAGCGCTGTCCTGCCGGAATGACCGTCCGTCTCCGTTGTAGATGTCTTCGTAGACGTCGTTGGGGCGTCTCATGAGCCGGCCTTTCCCGGTGAAGAGGCAGCGTCTTCCGGTCTGAGCGAACAGCGGAAGCAGGAGCCGGAGCGCCGCCGCGGATTCCCCGCAGTCGATCGGCCCGAAAGGCAGTGTGCCTGTGTTTTCTCCAAGCGCGGGGATGCCGGACGTTCCTCTTACCAGAACCGGGTCGCCGCTGTCGTCCACCCAAGCGCCCAGCTGCCTTACGGCTTCGATCACCGCCTGCGTGTCATCGCAGCGCGAGAGTCCGTATATCTCGGAACTGCCGTCTGCCAGCGCGGCCGCTATAAGGGCCCTTTGCGATATGGACTTGCTCGAGGGTACCTCAAAGACAACGCTCATATTTCTCTTCCTACGGCCTTTGCAACAAGGCGCGCTTTATCCATCAGTTCCGCAAAGCGCTCCGGCTTTATCGACTGCATGCCGTCGCTGGCCGCAGCGTCCGGGTCGTCGTGGACCTCTATCAGCAGTCCGTCGGCGCCCGCAGCAACAGCCGCAAGGGCGACCGGTTCCACGTATTTCCAGTTTCCCGTGGCGTGGGACGGGTCTATAACTATCGGAAGGTGCGTTTTTTCTTTTATTATCGGCACCACGGCCAGATCCATGGTGTTCCTTGTGGCGTATTCAAAAGTGCGTATGCCGCGCTCGCAGAGGATGACGTTGGGGTTGCCCTCCGCAAGAATGTATTCCGCGGCCATTATCCATTCGTCTATCGTGGCGCCCGTGCCGCGCTTCAGAAGAACGGGCTTTCCGATACGTCCCACCGCCTTGAGAAGGGCAAAGTTCTGCATGTTCCTGGCGCCTATCTGTATCAGGTCCACGTTGTCCGTAAACAGATCCATGTCTTTTTCGCTCACGAGCTCGGAGATGACGGGCATGCCGTTGGCGCGTCCGGCGTTCTTAAGATACGCAAGGCCTTCCTCGCGCAGTCCCTGGAAAGAGTACGGCGACGTGCGCGGCTTGTAGGAGCCGCCGCGCAGGATGCCTGCTCCTGCGGCTTTCACCTGCTCAGCAATGCGTTCTATGCTCTCCGCGGATTCCACTGCGCAGGGACCGGCCATTACCGCTATGGGGCATCCGGCGCCGATCTTTACGCCTCCGGCTTCCACTAGGGTGTCTTCCGGGTGGTTCGCTCTGCCGGCGAGCTTGTATTCCGGAATGTGTTCTTCGAATATAAAACGGTGGTTCTCTGTGATCATGATAATGTCCTCAGAAGTTCTGTGACGGCGTCTGCGGCCTCTTCGGGAGTCCCGTCCGCGGGCACGCGCAGATCCGCGTATCTTTTATATAGACGCTGCCTTTCGGCGTACAGTCTTTCCATGTCTTCCGGCGTCCGCGACAGGGGAGTGTCGTCCGACGGAGTAAGCAGATCGAGGCGTCTGTCCAGCCAGACTATGATTCCGTTCTCCGCGAGCCGCCTCATGTTGGCTCTCTTAAGCACCGCGCCGCCTCCGCAGGCGATGACGGTGCCTTTAAGATCGGCCAGGGAACTCAGGATACGGGATTCTTTTCTGCGGAATTCCGCTTCGCCGAAGGTCTTAATGAACTCTCCGGGCGCGATGCCTTCTGTCTGTTCGAATACTTCGTCCGCGTCCGTAAAGCTGCGTCCCATCTTTTCCGCCAGGATGGCTCCGCTCTCGGATTTCCCGGAGGAGGGCATGCCGATCAGAACTATGTTCTTCTGTTCTTCGTAAACTGCCCGGACGCATTCGTCTATCAGCGTTTCCGGCAGGTCCTTCCCCGTGAACAGACGGTCCGTATAGAGCGCCTGAGCCGCCAGCATCTCGAAGCCGCCGGCAGCGTTAAGTCCGCGCTGCTGCGCCTCGAAGACCAGACGCGTGCGGAAAGGGTTCGCGACTACGTCTATGATGTTTTTCAGTTCCGGGAACTTGCTGAGGTCCACCGGATGCTCCGCGCTGTGCGGCCACATGCCCACAGGGGTCGCGTTGATGACGGTGCGCCATTCGCCGGCGCGCGCGTAGAGCTCCATGTAGGAGATGACGCCGTCGATGAAGGGCCAGGAGTTCTCCGGGTCCCTGCTCACGAACGTGGCTTTTCCGCGCAGTTTTTCGACCGCTGCCGCCGCCGCGCGGGCTGCCCCGCCTGTTCCCAGGATCGCTGTATTTCCAAGGGTCTTTGCCATCCCGTGCTTTTTTATCAGGTAAACGAGACCGGCAAGGTCCGTGTTGTATCCGCGCAGTTTTCCGCCGTCGTTGATTATGCAGTTGACGGCTCCGGCATCCGAAGCGGTCTGGTCGAACTCGTCCAGATACTCCATGGCGGCCAGTTTGTAGGGTATGGTGACGTTTATGCCGCGGAAGTCCCGCTCAGCGAAAAACTCGTCCAGCTGAGCCGGATCCAGCTCCCGCAGGACGTATTCCTCCCCCGTGAAAAAGGCGTGGAGCCGGGGAGACATGCTGTGACCGAGCGGTCTTCCGATAAGTCCGAACTTCATTATTCGCTCCTGAGCGCCATGTAGCCGTAACGCCTTGCGATAAGGTCCGCGACGGCTATGGCCGCGGCTGCGTTTGCGACGGGCGCCGCCCTGTGAACTATGGCGGGATCGTGGCGTCCTTTTATCTCTATTACCGTGTCTTTGCCCGAGGCGAGGTCCACGGTGCGCTGCGGCAGAGCGATGGACGGCGTGGGCTTTACGGCAGCGCGGAAGATCAGGGGCATGCCGTTGCTTATGCCTCCGTCGACGCCTCCGCCGTTGTTGGAAAGCGCGCGGATGCGGTCATCCTGCACGCTGAGGCAGTCATTGGCCTCGCTACCGGTCATATCAGCCAGCGAAAAGCCCGCTCCGAACGCCACGCCCTTAACTGCGGGAATGGAAAACAGGATGTGCGAGATCTGACTTTCCAAGCTGTCGAACCACGGCTCTCCGAAGCCCGCGTCAAGTCCGCAGACCGCGGTCTCCAGGATGCCTCCTACCGAGTCGCCGGCCACCCTTGCAGTCTCTATCTCTTTTATCATTTCTGCCGCGGCGTCCGGATCCAGAACGGGTAAGCCCAGACCCTTAAGCAGCTTTATATCCTCCGCCGGGTCGTCCCTGAACGCTCTGTCCGCAATGCCGCGCATCCTTGAAATATGAGTGCCTATGCTTATTCCTTTTTCTTCCAGCGCGGTCTGAAGGATCGCTCCCGCAGCCACCAGAGGCGCGGTCAGCCGGCCGGAGAAATGCCCTCCGCCGGAGGCGTCCGCAAAGCCCAGATACTTTACGTATCCGGTGTAGTCCGCGTGCGAGGGTCTTGCTGCGCCGCCGAGCGCCTCGTAGTCTCCCGGCTTTGCCGAAGTGTTGCGTATCACTATGGTAAGCGGAGTCCCCTGAGTGTATCCGTCCTTCTCGCCGGACAGGAACTCAACGGCGTCGGGCTCGCGCCTTGCGGTCGAAACGCTTTCGAGGCCGCTGCGCCTTGCGAGCTCAGCGTTCATGCGGTCCATGTCTATCTTGAGTCCGGGAGGAAGTCCGTCCACGACCGCGCCGACGGCCGGTCCGTGCGACTCCCCGAACAGTGTCACTCTTATCGCTTTTCCGAAAGTGTTGCTCATTATAGTTTCCCTTTTAGTTCGTCAATGCTCATCCTGCGGATGTATGCCTTTCCAGGATCGTCCGCCAGGACCATGTCTATGACGCCGTGATCGGCTTTTTTGTCGCTTCGGATCAGTTCCATGATCCGTTCCGGGTCCGCCTCGCATTCCGTCGGAAGCCCCAGTTTTTCAAGCACTTTCCGGACTCGTTCCTTAAGCGCCGGGTCTTCCAGGATCTTCATCATGCCCATCGCGACGCACTCGCCGTGCAGAAATCGCTCAAGGCCGAAGAAGCTTTCGTAAGCGTGCCCGAAAGTGTGTCCGAAGTTGAGCAGCTTGCGCTCCCCGGCATCGAACTCGTCGGCTTCGACGATATCCTTCTTCACCTTCAGAGCGCGGTATATTATCTCTTCGATGCGGTCCCTGAAGTCCGGACCCTCGAATATCTCAAAGAGCTCCGGATCGCGGATGAGCCCCGCCTTTACGGTCTCCGCGAGACCTGCGTTGAGCTGCCTTTCCGGAAGGGTGGACAGGACGTCCGGATCCACTATCACCGCCGACGGCTGACGGAACGCTCCGACTATGTTCTTGATGCCGCCGATGTCCAGCGCGGTCTTTCCGCCTATGCAGGAATCGACCTGGGACAGCGCGGTGGTGGGAATGTTCACGAAGTCTATGCCGCGCATGTAGGTGGCAGCCGCAAAACCCGCCAGATCTCCGGCCACGCCGCCGCCCAGGGCGACGACGCAGTCATTTCTGGATATGCCGCACCTTATCATGTCGGAGATGAGCTCCTCGTAGACTTCAAGGTTCTTGGAGCTTTCGCCCTGCGGAAACACGAAGACGTCCGCGTCCGGCCACTGCTCCCTTAAACAGTCCGTCCAGACCGTGGGAACGCCGCTGTCCGTCACGATGAAGACCCTGCGTTCCGGCCCGACGATCCGCGCCGCTTTTTTGAGGGCGCCTCTTTCTATGTGCACGGGGCAGTTCCCGTGAGCTGCGTTGATGTTCAGTATCATTTTCCGTTAAAAACGCGCTTATTACGCACAAAAACCCAAAGTATCGCTGATACTCTAATATAAAGAATAATATTACATATAGATATTTGCAAGTTTTTTAGTGCCCCGGCCGATCCTGTCCTGTTCCGCGTCGCGTATGCCTCATTCGAGGGACTGTTTGGGACCCCGGTACTTAGCGAGCGGCAAGCCGTTGGGCGCAGACGGAGCTTAGTACCGCTGGAGGGTTCCCAACCAAGCGGGAGCGTGTCCCGAGATGCAGCATACGCGACGCGGAAATGATGCATGGAACGGTACGTGTCACATAAAGTAGAACAGCCCGGCAATATGTGGTATAATAACTTGTTATGAAAGAGCTGGTCATCTCCAAAAACGACGGCGGGCAGCGTCTGGACAGGTTCCTTAAAAAGTATCTGGCGGCCGCTCCGCTCTCCGCGATATACAAGCTTATCCGCAAGGACCTCAAGGTCGACGGGCGACGCTGCCGCGAGGATCACATTCTTTCGGAAGGGGAGGTGCTTTGCTTCTATGTCACGGACGAAGAGCATGAGACCTGGACCAAAAAGAAAGAGCATAAGAAGGCCAAGCGCCAGTTCCGGATAATATACGAGGACGAAAACGTCCTTATCGTAAGCAAGCCCTTCGGACTGCTGGTCCACGGGGATAAGAACGAAAAGAAGGACACGCTGGCCAACCAGGTGATAGACTACCTGATAGAGACCGGCGCATACGACCCGCGCGCGGAAAAGAGCTTCGTGCCCAGTCCTGCGCACCGGCTGGACCGCAACACGACGGGTACAGTGGTGTTCGGCAAGAACGCGGAAGCCCTGCGGGAGCTTGCGGCGCTGCTTCGGGAAGACGGAGCGGTCTCCAAGTTCTATTACACGATAGTTCACGGACGGCTGACCGATACCGTGCGTCTGAAGGGCAAACTGCTCAAGGACGAGGAACGCAACGTCTGCCGCGTGCTTCCGGAGAGCGACGAGCGCGGAAAATACATAGAGACCGTGGTGAGACCGGTATACGCGTCGGAGGACGCCCGCGGATCCGGCAGGAACGCCTCCGGTCTGACCCTCGTGGACGTGGAGCTCGTAACGGGGCGCAGCCATCAGATAAGGGCGCATCTGGCCAGCATAGGGCATCCGCTGGCGGGAGACGTCAAATACGGCGGAAAGCGCACTCCTGTGCCCGGCACGGATATGGTCCTGGGGAACACCACGCAGGCGCTGCACGCGTATAAGATAAGGTTCAACAGGGCGGAAGGTCTGCTGGAATACCTCGGCGGACAGAGCTTTACGGCTCCGCTTCCGCAGGAGTGGGAAGAATTGCAGAAAGGATCGTTCGGAAAGGCGGTCATCGGATAGATGGGAAAAGACAAGGCAAAAGTCAGGGATAAGAAGCTGGAAGACAGCAGAAGCAATACCAGGGAGTGGATAAAGGACATAGGGATAGCCGTCATTATCGCGGTGCTGTTCCTGCAGTTCTTCATGCCCACGATAGTCCGCGAGCATTCCATGGAGAACACGCTCCATCAGAACGATTACGTGTTCGTCAGCCGCAGGTATTATACCTGGTTCAAGAAAGACATCCAGCGCGGGGACATAATCGTGTTCCGCAGCGACCTTACTACAGCGGCCGGTTCCGAAAAACTGCTGGTAAAGCGCATAATAGCGCTGCCCGGGGATACGGTCCGCATAGAGGACGACAAGGTGTACGTTAACGGCGAGCCCGCGGACGACTCGTACACCAAAGACGGCTGCACCGGCGGAAGCATGGCGGAAGTAACGGTGCCGCAGGGGCACGTGTTCGTTCTGGGGGACAACCGCCAGAACAGCACGGACAGCCGCAGCCCCATAGTAGGGTTCATCGACATCAACGACATTAAGGGAAAGGTAGTATTCCGGCTCCTGCCGTTCAATCGCATGGGCCTGTTCGACTGAAATGGCTGAAAGAAAGCTTGTCGCAAACAACAAGAAGGCCCGTCACGACTACTTCATAGAGGAGGAATTCGAGGCAGGCATAGTGCTCACCGGCACGGAGATAAAGTCTCTGCGGGCCGGAGGCGTTAACCTGCGCGATTCTTTCGCCAAAGTGGAGAATTCCGAGGTCTTCGTCTACAACATGCACATCAGTCCCTACGAGAAGGGCAACAGGTTCAACACGGACCCGCTGCGCCCGAAAAAGCTGCTGCTCCACAAGAAGGAGATCAGAAAGCTGATCGGGCTGGTCAGCAAGCAGGGCCTAACCCTTGTCCCGCTGGACGTCTATCTGAACAATAAGGGCATGGCAAAGATGACGCTGGCGGTGGCCAGAGGCAAGAAACTCTACGATAAGCGCGAGGACATAGCCAAACGCGACGCGGCGCGCGACATCGACCGCAGGATGAAGGACAAGTAGCAGGCCCCGCGGAGGATGCGCAGCGCAGGAAGCGCATCCTAACGCCGCAGGATGTGAAGATATAAAGGAGAATCCGCCGCATGCCTTGCGGCTGGATGCTCTTTGTGAGATAATACCCACGCACACTCGGGGGCGTAAAGGTTTCGACGGGGGTGTAGAAGCCGGGTAAGCGAGCCGGAGTCGGCCAGGTCTCCGTTAAAAATGGCCCGTTTAAAATAAACGCTAAAAGAAACAACAATTTCGCATTCGCAGCATAAGCGCTGCCCGCGCGTCGGTCTCAGGTCACCTGCAGCCTGAACAACCGGCGTCGACCATGCAGGAAAACCTTCTTATAGTTCCCGGTATAGGAAGGGACTCACGGGATAGGATCATTGGCGTCGTGCCGGCGGGCCGCCTCTGTTCCGAAACTTAAACTACCGGCTGCGCTCGGAGAAGACCTTGTGGAAATGCTTTCGGACGCGAGTTCGATTCTCGCCGCTTCCACCACACAAAAACAGCGACCGTACACGGCCGCTGTTTTGCTTTATTGTTTATAGTTTTATGCGCTGCGAGGCAGGGCGCACGGCGCGCCGCTGCGCGTATCAGTAGTATCCGTAGATTCCGCGCTTCTCGTTGATGTTGGACTGCGATACCCACGCGCTTCCGTCTTCGCTGATCATTACGACGTTGGCTTCCTTGCCGTTGGGATCCGTCGTCATTATGACCTGCGCTATGCCGTTTACGTACGTGCCGGTGACCGGTACGGAACCGTCGTAGGTGTACGTTACCTTGCCGTTGTAGAAGCCATCCGTAACTTCGGCGGTGCCTTCGATCAGCTGCTCCTTATCTGAGGTTGCGTACTTGCTGAGGTTGCTGAGGGTGAACGTTCCGTTCGGCTTATCGCCTGACCAGATGCCTTCGGCCCAGTACTCGCGGTAGGAAGTGGAGGTCCTCATGTTGTCCGCGCAGATCCAGACGCCGTTGCCTTGGCGATCGTCGCCGCTGTATTCTCCGAAGTAGAAGAAGTAGTGGCCGCCTGAGTAGTAGATTCCCAGTCTCTTGCCGGAAGCGTCCGGGTCGGAGATCAGCGGGAGGTGATACTCGGCCTGGGTCGAGGACGCGCAGAGTTTGTGAGCGGAACCGCTTCCGCTGATGAGCTCGTTCCTTATGGTCTCGAAAACGCTTGCGCGGTCGTTGCTTTTGATCAGCGGGATCATCTTGGCCGCGAGCGTTTTGAATATGTTCGAAAGGTCGACGTGCTGGATGTTGTCCTCCAGCCAGTTGATCTCTTTGGCAAAATTGAATCTGCCTGCATTGTGCAGATCGGCAAGGCGGTCCTTGATCGCCTGCATCGCCGGGATGCTTCCGCTGTCCACCGCATCGTTGGCAAGCTGTTTATATGATGCCTCGACCAGCGGGTCCAGGACTTCCGTCGCTTCCGGGTAGTCCTTGATCAGATCGTCGGTCCCCTTTATGAATTCTTCCAGTTTTCCGTCCGCGAAGGATTTCATAAGGATGGCCTCGCTGCATTCTGCGTACTGCCTGCGGAGGTCCGGATCGTCAGGCGCGTACTCGTATGCCTGCTCTATGAGCGGAATGGCGCCTTCCACGTCCTGGCTCTCTATGGCGGCACTGATCTGCGTTCGAAGCTTTGCGAGCTTGGTGGAGGGCAGCCCCTGATATATGAAGTATCCGCCGACTCCGGCCGCGATGACGAGCACCGCGATTATGGCCGCGATAAGGCCCCTGTTACGCTTTTTGGGCTGCTGCTCAGTTGCCTGCTCGACACCGGCAACAGCTGCTGCGGCTGCCTCGGCGGACTCTTCAGCGGTCTCTTCAGCTGCTT
>JAFZRK010000110.1 GCA_017619905.1 Bacillota bacterium | reverse complement strand
TGCTGAACGAGAGCGGCGTGGACATTGCGGATGACTGCGCCAGAATGTGCGACATAATGATGACCCGCGACGACAAGATGCGCGGTATGGTAAAGAAGCACTTTGAGCCGGCTGATTACTTCGCCGTGCGCGACCACATGATAGGCACCGGCATGATAGGCGGCAAGGCCTGCGGAATGCTTCTTGCCAGAGCAATAATACGCAACAGCGAGCCGGATATAAACGACGTTCTGGAACCACACGATTCCTTCTACGTCGGTTCTGACGTCTACTACACTTATATAGTTGATAACGGCCTGTGGGATCTTCGCATTAAGCAGCGCACCGACGCAGGATACTTTGCTCTTGCCGGTGAGTTTTCCGACAAGATCAAAAAAGGGAGTTTTTCCGAGGAGATGCGCCGGCAGTTCATAAGGATCATAGAGTACTACGGGCAGGATCCTTACATCATAAGGTCCAGCAGCATACTGGAGGACGGTTTCGGCAACGCCTTCGCCGGCAAGTACGAGTCCGTGTTCTGCGCCAACAGAGGGAGCTTGGAGGAGCGACTGGACGAGTTCGAGAAAGCGATCAAGACGGTATACGCAAGCTCCATGAGCTTATCGGCCCTGGACTACAGAAAGCGCCGCGGCCTGGACAAGCCGGAAAAGACTTCCTATTCTTCTTCCGCGGACAAGCACAAGTTCTCGCAGGGCAAGGCGGAAGTCATAAACATGGCGGAGCACTCGCTGGAAAAAGTGCCGTTCTACAAGATAGAGCCGGTGATCCCGGACTATCTGGGCAAGGCCCTGCTGGAGCACGACTACGAGGCGGAGGACCGCCTTCAGGAGCTGGGACGCTGGCAGCCCGTAAGGTTCATATCCTGCAAAGGCCTGGTTGAGAACAGACAGCTGATGGAACAGATGCGCCGCATGATGCGCTGCATCCAGGACGAGTACGACTACCCGGTGGACACGGAGTTTACCATTAATTTCTCCGAGGACGGCGAGTATTCCGTGGACCTTCTCCAGTGCCGCCCGCTGCAGATACAGAAGAGCGGCGGAGCCGCCGCCATACCGGAAGACGTTCATACGAAGAGCATTCTGCTGGAGAGCAAAGGCGCGACCATGGGCATGTCCAAAGCGTCCAAACTGGACACCATAGTCTACGTGGATCCGGTAAACTACTACAACATGCCGTACAAGAACAAGCCCAACGTGGCGAAGCTGATCGGGCGCATCAACTGGTACTTCCGCGACGCCGGCAGGCACATGATGCTGATAGTCCCGGGCCGCGTGGGAACGTCCTCTCCGGAGCTGGGAGTTCCGACCGCGTTCTCCGACATAAGCGCTTTCGAGATCATCTGCGAGACGGAGGAGTCCAAGGCCGGCTACAATCCGGAGCTGTCCTACGGAAGCCACATCTTCCAGGATCTTGTGGAGGCGGAGATACTCTACACGGCGGTCTTCAACAACGAAAAGACCCTGCGCTACGCCCCGGAAAAGCTCGCGGGCCTTCCGGACAAGGTAAGGGAATTCGAGGGCGGCGAAGAGCTTGCGGACATAGTCCACGTCTACGACGTTTCGGAGACCGGCTGCACCGCCTACAACGACATGGCCTCCGGCCGCCTGCTGATAACACTGTAAAACCTGGGAGTTGTCCCGGAGCAGAAAACACCCGGGGCAGACCCCTGAATCAAATAGAAAGGACATACGATCCATGAACAGAGAGGGAGAGATACGCATTCCGTCCGGCTGCGCCATAGCGGCCGTAATATCCAGAGACGGAAAGAAGATGTCCGGAGAAATGATCACGGACGCCATGAAGCCCATGCACGAGCGAAGCAACGGCCTGGGCGGCGGCTTCGCGGGCTACGGCATCTATCCGGAGTACAAGGACTTCTACGCCCTGCACATTTTCTTCGACGACAGGACCACACGCAAGGACTGCGAGGCCCTGCTTAAAGAGTACTTCGAGATAGTCCACTCCGAGCGGATACCCACCCGCAAGATACCGGAGATAACGGACGAGCCCATGATATGGCGCTTCTTTGTGTCCCCGCTCAAGTCCATGCTGCTGGAGATGCAGCTGGACGAAAAGGAGCTGGTGGCCCGCATAGTAATGAAGATCAACACGGAGATGAACGGCGCGTACGTATTCTCCAGCGGCAAGAACATGGGCACATTCAAGGCCGTGGGCTTCCCGGAGGACGTCGGCAGGTTCTACATGCTGGAGGACTACGAGGGCTACTCCTGGACCGCGCACGGCAGATACCCGACCAACACACCGGGCTGGTGGGGAGGCGCTCACCCGTTCACCCTGCTGGACTTCTCCGTGGTGCACAACGGCGAGATCTCCAGCTACGACGCCAACCGCAGGTTCATAGAGATGTTCGGCTACAAATGCACTCTCAAGACCGACACGGAGGTCATCACATACATAATGGACTATCTGGTGAGAAGGCAGGGCCTTACTCTTAAGGAAGCCGCCAGCGTGGTGGCCGCGCCTTTCTGGAGCACCATCGAAAGAGAGTACGACAAGGAAGAGCGCCGCGAGCAGGAGTACCTGCGGACAGTCTTCCCGAGTCTGCTGATAACCGGGCCGTTCTCCATAGTCCTGGGATTCACCGGAGGCCTGATGGCCCTGAACGACCGTCTGAAGCTGCGCTCCATGGTCGTGGGCGAAAAGGACGACAAGGTGTTCATAGCCAGCGAGGAAGCAGCGATAAAGGCGATGGAGCCCTACGCCGAGAACATCTGGGCCCCCTCCGGCGGGGAAGCCGTGATAGTTAAAGTAAAGGAAGGTGCTTACTGATGGTAACAGACTTCATATATCCGGAATTCGAAGTAATAAGGAACGAGGACCGGTGCATCGCCTGCCGCGTGTGCGAAAGGCAGTGCTCCAACGAGGTGCATCATTACAACGACGCCCGCGGCAAGATGGTCAGCGACGAGACCAAGTGCGTCAACTGCCAGCGCTGCGTGGCCCTGTGCCCCACCAGAGCGCTTAAGATAGTAAAGAGCGACTGCGTGCTCCGCGAGAACGCCAACTGGCAGAACGACACCATAAAGGAGATATACAAGCAGGCCAGCAGCGGCGGCGTGCTTCTGTCGTCCATGGGCAACCCCAAGCCCCTGCCGGTGTACTGGGACAGGATACTTATCAACGCGTCGCAGGTCACCAACCCGTCCATAGATCCGCTCCGCGAGCCGATGGAGACCCGCGTCACCCTGGGCAAGAAGCCGGAGAAGATACAGCGCGGACCGGACGGCAGGATAATACGCGACATGCCTCCGCAGATAGACCTGGCCATGCCGGTAATGTTCTCCGCCATGAGTTACGGATCCTTAAGCTACAACGCGCACGCGTCGCTGGCGAGGGCCGCGGCAAAGCTCGGCATCCTTTACAACACCGGCGAAGGCGGACTTCACGAGGACTTCTACCAGTACGGGGCCAACACCATAGTCCAGGTGGCCAGCGGACGTTTCGGCGTCCACGAGGACTACCTGGAAGCCGGCGCGGCGATAGAGATAAAGATGGGCCAGGGCGCAAAGCCCGGCATAGGCGGACATCTTCCCGGAGCCAAGATCGTGGGCGACGTTTCGCGCACCAGGATGATACCGGAAGGATCCGACGCCATCTCCCCTGCCCCTCATCACGATATTTATTCCATAGAAGACCTGAGGCAGCTGGTGTTCTCGCTGAAAGAAGCGACCGAATACCGCAAGCCCGTAATAGTTAAGGTAGCCGCGGTGCACAACATTGCGGCCATAGCAAGCGGCATAGCCAGAAGCGGCGCGGACATCATAGCCATAGACGGCTTCCGCGGAGGCACAGGAGCCGCGCCCACACGCATACGCGACAACGTCGGAATACCCATAGAGCTGGCGCTCGCGGCGGTGGACCAGCGCCTGCGCGACGAAGGCATACGCAACAACGTTTCCCTGGTTGCCGGCGGCTCAATAAGGAGCGCCTCCGACGTGGTAAAGGCCGTGGCCCTGGGCGCAGATGCCTGCTACATTGCAACGGCCGCGCTTCTCGCGATGGGCTGCCACCTCTGCCGTACCTGCCAGACAGGCCGCTGCAACTGGGGCATAGCCACCCAGCGTCCGGACCTTGTAAAACGTCTCAATCCGGACATCGGAAGCGAGCGTCTGGTCAACCTGCTTACGGCATGGCGCCACGAGATAATGGAGCTTATGGGAGGCATGGGAATCAACTCCATAGAAGCCCTGAGGGGCAACCGCCTTATGCTCCGCGGAGTGGGAATGGACCAGAAGGAACTGGACATCCTGGGAATAGCGCACGCGGGAGAGTGATAGCATGAAAAGAGTCTACGTAAACGAAGAATGGTGCCTGGGCTGCCACCTCTGCGAATACAACTGCGCGTTCGCCAACTCCGGAATGCCGGACATGGCGCTGGCGCTCAAAGGAAAGCCCATATACCCCCGCATCCACATAGAGGAAGGCGAAAAGATAAGCTACGCGGTGTCGTGCAGGCACTGCGAAGACCCCATATGCGTAAGGAGCTGCATAGCCGGAGCCATCTCCAAGGAAGGCGGCGTGGTGAAGATCGACAAGGACAAGTGCGTAAGCTGCTTCACCTGCATACTGGTCTGCCCCTACGGAGCGCTGGCCCCGAACCAGGACGGCGTGATGCAGAAATGCGAGCTCTGCCTTCAGAACAGCTGCGGAGAGCCCGCCTGCGTAAAGGGCTGCCCCAACAAGGCGATAGTCTACGAGGAGCGAGGTGAGTAAAGATGAAACGCTACGTAATAATCGGCAACGGAATCGCCGCTGCCAACTGCATAGAAGGCATACGCAGCAAGGACCCGGAAGGGAAGATCACCGTGGTCTCCGAGGAGAAGCACCCGGTCTACTGCAGACCGCTCATCTCGTATTATCTGGAGGACAGCACGGACCTGGAACGCATAAAATACAGGGACGACGGCTTCTACGACCGCAACGGCTGCGAGGTATTGTACGGAAGGAAAGCCGTGCGCATAATACCGGAAGACAAGAAGATCGAGCTGCTGGACGGAACGCTACTTCCCTACGACGCTCTGTGCGTAGCGGCGGGGTCGCATCCCTTCGTTCCCAATCTCCAGGGACTGAAAATAGTAAAGAAAAAGTTCTCCTTTACGACGCTGGACGACGCTCTGGCGCTGGAGAAAGCCATAGACGAAAAGTCCAGGGTGCTGATAGTCGGCGCGGGCATGATAGGCCTTAAGTGCGCTGAGTGCCTGGCGGACAGAGTGGCGGAAGTCACTGTCTGCGACCTTGCGGACCACATTCTTCCGACGTTCCTGGACTTTACCTGCGCGGCCTACATGCAGAGGCACATGGAGGATCACGGCGTAAAGTTCGCGCTTAGCGACAGCGTTGTCTCCTTCGAAGCGAAGAAAGCCCACATGAAGAGCGGCGCGGTGCTGTCCTTCGACGTGCTGGTGCTCGCCATAGGCGCAAGGGCCAACGCCTCGCTCGTAACTGACGCGGGCGGCGCCGGGGGCCGCGGCATAGCTGTGGACGAATGCATGCGCACGTCCATACCGGACGTATGGGCGGCAGGCGACTGCGTGGAGAGCCCGGACGTCTCCTGCGGAGCGCGCAAGCTCCTCTCCAACCTGCCCAACGCAGCAATGCAGGGATACACCGCGGGCGTCAACATGGCGGGAGGATCCGCGGTCTTCGACAAGGCGATAATGATGAACTCCATCAGCTTCTTCGGCCTGCACTCCATGACAGCGGGCACCTACATGGGAGAGCTCTTCGAGGAAAAGACCGAAAGCTCCATAAAACGCCTGTACACGGAGGGCGACCTGCTGAAGGGCTTCGTGCTGATAGGCACAGACGACAGGGCCGGCATCTACACTTCCATGATAAGGAACAGGACGCCGCTCTCGTCCGTGGATTTCGAGATGATGAAGAAAGCCGCCACCACAGCCGCGTTCTCGCACGCAGCGCGCGAAAAGATGTTCGGAGGTATGGTATGAATCTCATAGACGTAAACGGAATGGACCACAAGGACATAAACGAGGCCATAAGGAAGAAGCCCGGCGACTGCGTGCTTGCAGGATGCTGCGGGCAGCGCTTCATAGCCGCAGGAATGAGCAGCCGCAAGCTTGAGATAAGCGGAGTGCCGGGGAACGCTCTGGGTGCCTACCTCAACGGCGGCACCATAACCGTCCGCGGCAACGCCCAGGACGCCGTAGGCGACACCATGAACGAAGGCACCATAGTCGTCCACGGCAACATAGGTGACGCGGCGGGCTACGCCATGCGCGGAGGAAAGATCTACGTAAAAGGCAACGCCGGCTACCGCGCGGGCATCCACATGAAGGAATACAAGGAAAAGAAGCCCGTCATAATGATAGGCGGCAGAGCAGGAAGCTTCCTGGGCGAGTACCAGGCCGGCGGAATAATAGTGGTTCTGAACATGATCGACCCGAGCGGCAGGATAGTCGGCTACTTCCCCTGCACAGGAATGCACGGCGGTAAGATGTTCCTGCGCTCCGACTGCAAAGACGTCATCTTCCCGCAGCAGGTGACCGCCAGGCCCGCAGAAGCGGAAGATCTCGACGAAATTAAGGAATATATAACTGAATTCTGCAACGTTTTCGGATATAATGTAGAAGATGTGCTTGCCGGACCGTTCACGGTAATTACCCCGGACAGCAGCAACCCGTACAAGCAGATGTACGTGCCCAACTGACGGGCCCGGACGGCACCGCAAAACTGATTCCATCAGGAGGATCCTATCATGAAATATTCGAAGGAAGAGATACTGCAGTACGCGCAGGAGGAGGACGTAAAGTTCATACGCCTTGCATTCTGCGACGTCTTCGGAAGGCAGAAGAACATTTCGATAATGCCGGACGAACTGCCCCGCGCCTTTGAGTACGGCATTGCTTTCGACGCGTCGGCCATAGCCGGTTTCGGGGACGAGACCCGCAGCGACCTGCTGCTCCATCCGGAAGCCGACACGCTGATGCCTCTGCCCTGGCGCCCCGAGCACGGACGCGTGGTGCAGATGTTCTCCACCATTACCTACCCGGACGGTTCGCCCTTCGAGTGCGACACCAGAAGCCTTCTTAAGGCAGCCATAGCGGAGGCCAAGGAAGCCGGATACGAGTTCACCTTCGGGGCCGAGCAGGAGTTCTACCTGTTCCTTCAGGACGAGGACGGCAAGGCCACTAAGATCCCCTGCGACCGCGCAGGATACATGGACATAGCGCCGGACGACCAGGGCGAGAACGTGCGCCGCGAGGTCTGCCTGACGCTGGAAAAGATGGGTATACGCCCGGAGAGCTCCCACCACGAGGAAGGCCCCGGTCAGAACGAGATAGACTTCAGGTATTCGGACGCTCTGGAGGCGGCGGACAACGCCCAGACCTTCCAGAGAGTCGTAAAGACCATAGCGCACAGGAACGGCATGGTCGCTGACTTTTCGCCCAAGCCGCTGGACGGCGCTCCCGGCAACGGCTTCCACATCAACATGTCACTTAAGCCCTTCGGCAGCGAAGAGACTTTCCGCGCGATGATAGCCGGGATACTCGCAAACGTCAAGGACATGACCGCGTTCCTGGACCCGACCGAGGACTCTTACAAGCGGCTCGGGAACCAGAAGGCGCCTGGATACATCTCCTGGTCGGAACAGAACCGCTCGCAGCTGGTAAGGATACCCGCGGCGGTCGGAGAATACAGAAGAGCCGAACTGCGCTCGCCGGATCCGGGAGCCAACCCCTACCTGGCTTACGCGCTGCTGATCTGGGCCGGACTGGACGGAATAAGCGGCGGACTTAAGCTGCCCGCGCCCGCGGACATCAACCTTTACAAGGCGGACGCAAAGACTCTGGAGAGCTTCGAGAAGCTTCCGGAGAGCCGCGCCAGGGCATGCGAAGCAGCGGCGAAGAGCGAATTCATACGCAGGCACATCCCCGCGAAGATACTGGACATTTATTGCAATAGATAGCGCTGCAGACGGAAGAGATCGTACCGGATGAGTCTTGAGGAGCGGGTCTACAGCGTTCTCGTTGTATCCGCGGCAGAAAAACTGAATACGGCGATTCTGGAGATGCTTTCGGAGCAGCACTGCAGCCCCGTCAAGGTGGTCTCCAATATCAGCGCGGCAAAAAGGATCTGGAACGAGAGATCCTTCGATTTCGTCATCGTAAACTCCCCTCTTCCGGACGACCCGGGCGTGCGTTTCGCGATAGACGCCTGCGCGGAGCCGGGCACCGTTGCCCTTCTTCTGCTGCGCGAGGACGCCTACGACGAACTGTTCGACAGAGCCGTTTCAAACGGTGTGTTCGTAATGCAGAAGCCCCTCAACCACGTAACTCTGTCGTTGGCTCTGGACCTTATGGCAGGAGCCCGCGAGCGACTCAGAAAGCTGGAAAAGAAGACCCTGTCCTTCGAGGAGAAGATGGAGGAGATACGCCTTGTGAACCGCGCCAAGTGGCTGCTCATCTCCGAGCTCAAGATGGACGAGCCGCAGGCCCACCGCTACATAGAGAAGCAGGCCATGGACCGCTGCATCTCCAAACGCGAAGTAGCCGCGGAGATAATAAGGGTGTATTCGTAAACAGTGATAATTACGGAAATCTAAGACCGCCTGCGGACGCAGGCGGCTTTTGTTTGGTCATACCTTGAGGGTTATCGTTATCCTATCCTTGCGGGTGCGGCCTCCGACCTCCGCGATCACCGCCCTGCCCTTGCCTCGGCAGGAGATGCGGTCGCCTTCGGAAAGCTCGGTGTCCGGCTTCAGGCACTGCCGCCCGTTGACGCTGACCAGACCTGCCTTTATGGCATCCTGCGCTTTGCCGCGCGCCGTCCTGAACGCCGAAGCGCAGACGCTGTCCAGGCGCAGCGATGCCACGGTATCGCGGATCTCTTTGGTCAGCTGCTGCCCGACCGTCAGCCGCGTAATGTCCAGGACCTCGCAGAAAACGCTCGCGCGCCCTACGGACGTCAGATTCTGCGCAATGTATTCCGCCATGTCAGAGAGCACCACCGCGTCCGCGCCGTCCTCCCTTACGAGAATGTCGCCGGTAACGTGACGCTCTATGCCAAGCCCAAGCAGCGAACCCATATAGTCGCGGTGAGTAAGCTTGGGACTTCCTTTGGGTATGCTGATTCGGAGCACGCAGATCGGGCCGGACGGACCGCCTTCTGACATATCACCTGCGGCATCGGCTCCATCGTCCCACGGGTCCTTCGGACACAGCACGCAAATCCTGCGCTCCGCGTCCCCGTATCCGCCCTCGAGCGACCATTCAACGTCCGTTCCGGCGCACAGTCCTCTGCAGATGTCCTCCGCCTCCGCTGCTTCCGCCGGGGTCAGAAAGTCCGTCCACACCGGGACTCCGCGCTTTTCGCACTGTCTAAACTTGTCTCGGAGTATTGCTGAAAGTATTCGATCTTCTTTGTTCATCGAGGAAATCCGCTATCTCCGCGGACATGCTCTCCACCTCGGCCTCAAGCTCGCGGGCGCTCATGCGCAGAGTGCCGCTCTTGAGTGCCGACAGCTGGATCATTCCGTCGGAGCTTACTATCTTAACGTTGAAATCCCTGCCTATCTCGCGGACCATGCGCTCTATGTAAGCGTCCGCGCTCTCGCCTTCCTTTGTGTAGACGACCCGGAAACCCTCCGTCTGTCCCGTGCTGCCAAGGCCGCCGGGCACCTTGTAGGCGTCAAACACCAGAAGCACCTCCGTGCCGCGCAGCGCGCTGAAGGATTCCAGCAGGTCCGACAGCCGGTCGCGGGCCGCGGCTATGTCCGTCCTGGCGGTCTCCTGCAGCTCCTTCCATGCGAATACCATGTTGTATCCGTCCACTATCAGGTAGGTCTTTCTAACGCCTCTGCCCGTCTTGTTATCCTCCGCGCGGTTGTACACGGGCGACGTATACCTGGGACGCTTTATGGGCCCAAACTCGCGGAGCATTATGCTCTCAAGTTCCTTTTCGTCGTAGTCCGCGGTACTGCGCAGGTGCTGGCCGTCCCCTTCCGCTTTTA
>JAFZRK010000109.1 GCA_017619905.1 Bacillota bacterium | reverse complement strand
CGCGCCAAGACGCAGCGTTCCGCCCTTGTCTATGTCATCGCTCTGGCCCGGCAGGAAGTCCAGGACCTTGTTTTTGCACTGCTCGTCGAACTCGCCGGAGTTGCCGTCCGCTATGCCCGCCACGTTTCTGGCGAATTCGATCACCTCTATCTGCATTCCCAGGCATATCCCGAAGTACGGCACGTTCTTTTCGCGCGCGTATTTCGCGGCAAGTATCATGCCTTCTATGCCGCGGCTTCCGAAGCCGCCCGGGACCAGTATCCCGTCCAGACCGTCCAGCATCTCTTCTACGTTGTCCGGCTTTATCTCTTCCGAATCTATCCAGTGGATGTTGACGTGCACATTGTGGTAGTAGCCCGCGTGGTGCAGCGCCTCCGCGACGGAAAGATACGCGTCGTGCAGCCCCACGTACTTGCCTACAAGGCCTATCTCCACGCAGTGCGAACGTGTTCCGCGTATCCGTTCCACCATGGCGCGCCACTCGGTAAGGTCCGGCGCCGGAGCGTCAATTCCCAGCTCCCTGCATACCACGTCGGAGAAGTGCGACTCCTCCAGCATCAGCGGCGCCTCGTACAGCACCGGCAGCGTGATGTTCTCTATCACGCAGTCCGGCTTTACGTTGCAGAACAGCGCTATCTTGTGGAATATGGACTCCTCCAGATGTCTGTCGCAGCGCAGCACTATTATGTTCGGGTTGATGCCCATGCCCTGCAGCTCCTTTACGGAGTGCTGCGTGGGCTTGGATTTGTGCTCCTCGGAACCGCTCAGGTATGGCACCAGCGTGACGTGTATGAAAAGACTGTTCTCGCGTCCCACCTCCAGCGATATCTGCCTTACCGCCTCTATGAAGGGCTGGGACTCAATGTCGCCTATCGTGCCGCCGATCTCTGTTATTACCACGTCCGCGTTGGTCTTCTTGCCCACGCGGTATACGAAATCCTTTATCTCGTTGGTTATGTGGGGTATCACCTGCACCGTGGAGCCCAGATACTCCCCGCGGCGCTCCTTGTTCAGCACGTTCCAGTAGACCTTGCCTGTCGTAAGGTTGGAATACTTGTTCAGGTCCTCATCTATGAAGCGCTCGTAGTGCCCAAGGTCCAGGTCCGTCTCCGCGCCGTCCTCTGTCACGAACACCTCTCCGTGCTGGTAGGGGCTCATGGTCCCCGGGTCCACGTTTATGTAGGGATCCAGCTTCTGCGCGGCCACCTTCAGCCCGCGCGCCTTCAGCAGCCGTCCCAGCGAAGCCGCCGTTATTCCTTTTCCGAGCCCGGATACAACGCCTCCGGTAACGAATATGTACTTAGTCATTTCCCACCTGCCCCGGTCCTTTGGGACCTGCATCTTCAAAAAATAAGAGCGTCCACCCCTGCAACGGGGTGAACGCCTTTGCTCAACAGGGAAAGTATATACTTTTACGGCTCCGAAGTCAATATGCCGGACAGTATTTAAGACGGAAAACCGACAGTTTTTCCGCGCTCCGGCGCGATTGTATCACGCGCAAAAACATAGTATAATGAATGTATATCAAATGTCGTTCATGACAGATCGGAGAGTAACGAAATGGAAGAAACAAGACCTTTTGTCGACTGGAAACTTGTCCACGATTTCATGGTGGACGTTTTTGTTAAATACGGAGTGCCCAGGGAAGACGCGGAGATATGCACGGACGTGCTTCTGGAGAGCGACCGCCGCGGCATAGAGAGCCACGGCTGCAACCGCTTCAAGCCCATCTACCTGGACCGCATAAAGACAGGCACCCTGCTGCCCGTCACCAAGATAGACATCGTAAAGGAGACCCCCACCACCGTCGTGATGGACGCCAACAACGGCATGGGCATGGTAGCCAGCTACAGGATGATGGAGATGCTCATCGAAAAGGCCGGGACCTACGGCATGGCCGGCGGAGCGATAATGAACTCCACCCACTACGGCATTGCCGGCTACTGGACCACCATGGCCGAAAAGGCAGGAATGATAGGCATCAGCGGCACCAATGCCAGACCGTCGGTAGCGCCCACCTTCGGCGTTGAGCCTATGATGGGCACCAATCCCATGACCTTCACCATGCCCACGGACGAGCCCTTCCCCTTCAACCTGGACTGCGCCACCTGCATAGTCCAGAACGGAAAGATAGAGTTCTACGAGAGGCAGGGCAAGCCCACCCCGGAGGGCTGCGTAATAAGCGAGACCGGCGAGACCATGACAGACTCCGGCAAGATCCTCAAGGACATGCGCGCGGGCCACGCCGCCCTGCTGCCGCTCGGCGGCCCCGGAGAAGAGACCGCGGGCTACAAGGGCTACGGATACACCACGGTAGTAGAGATCCTTTCCGCCGCTCTGGCGGGAGGCCCCTTCCTTAAGGCGCTGTCCGGCGTTGCGGAAGACGGAAGCCCGCAGATGTACAGGCTTGGGCACTTCTTCTTCGTCATCAACCCAGAGTTCTTCATGGGGCTTGAAACATTCAAAAAGACCGCCGGCGAGATCTGCCGCGGCCTTAGGAACTCGAAGAAGGCGCCGGGAGCCGAGCGCATCTACACCGCAGGCGAGAAGGAGCATCTGGCATGGCTGGACCGCAAGGACAAGGGAGTGCCGGTAGGCGAGGCAATCCAGAAGGAATTCATCGCTCTGCGCGACGAGTTCAATCTGCCCTACAAGTTCCCGTTTGAGAAATAAGGCTTTATCGTCAACAGCGGTAAACACTTAAAAACAAGAGAGGAGATGTCATTGAGCATTTCCTCTTG
>JAFZRK010000108.1 GCA_017619905.1 Bacillota bacterium | reverse complement strand
CGAGGCCTTCGAGTACCTTGCCGACGAGTACGAGACCGCCATCAAGGAGGGCCGTTCCACGTTCAAAGGCGAGGAAAAATACAGGATACTCTTCGAAGGCATAGCCTGCTGGGCAAACCTTCGCGCAACATACAAGACCCTGCAGAGCAGGGGCATCAACCTTACGTCCACGATCTACGGGCCGGCGTTCAGCTTCCTTTACAGCAACCTGGACGAGCTTATGGCAGCGTACTCCTACGTTCCCAACTCCTACTGCTTCGAAAAGGAAGTGGAACTGCGCGTAAACGACGCCAAGGCAAAGAAGGTAGACGGCGCTGTCATCCACATCAACCGTTCCTGCAAGCGCTGGAGCGGCAACTCATACGAGCTGGAGCGCCAGCTGCGCACTCAGGCCGGCATCCCGACCATGACCTTCGACGGCGACCAGTCGGATCCCAGGGTCTTCTCCGAGGCCCAGTACGAGACCCGCGTGGAGGCGCTGGTGGAGATAATGGAAGCCAACAAGCAGGCAAAGAAGGGCGCCAAGGCGCAGAAGGAGGCCGCAAGATGAGCGATGTAAGAAAGAACATCGAAGCGCTTAAAGCGATAGCGGCAGATCCGCGCAAACAGCTTGACCGCGTGCTTGCGGAAGGCAAGAAGGCGATAGGAGTGATCCCGTACTTCGCGCCGGAGGAGCTGGTATACGCAGCAGGCATGGTGCCGTTCGGCATGTGGGGCGCCGAGACTCAGGTATCCGAATCCAAGAGATACTTCCCGGCGTTCTACTGCTCCATAGTCCACACCGCGCTGGACCTTGCCATAAAGGGCGAGTTTGACGGGCTGTCGGCGGTTATGATCCCGCTCACCTGCGACACGCTCAAGGGCATGGGCGCAAACTGGAGATACGGCGTCAAGAACATCCCTGTGATAGACGTTGCGTACGCTCAGAACAGAACTATCCCGGCGGGCGAGGAGTTTACCGAGAGCCAGTTCAAGAAGATACGCGGACAGGTGGAGGAGATCGCAGGCGTTAAGATCTCCGACAAGGCCCTTGCGGAGGCAAACAAGATATATAACGCAAACAGGAAAGAGTGCCTGCGCTTTACGGAGCTTGCGGCAAGCCATCCGCAGACTGTAAGCCTTACCGACAGAGCCATGGTCCTTAAGGCCAGATACTTCATGGAAAGGGATGCTCACACCGCGCTGCTCAAGGCGGTAAACGACGCGCTGGCGGCGCTCCCGGAGGAGCCGGTAAAAGGCAAGAAGATCGTCACCACCGGCATAATCGCAGACTCTCCGGAGCTTCTGGGAATACTGCAGGACAACGGCTTCGTGATAGCGGCGGACCAGATCGTCCACGAGTCCGTGGACTTCCGCGCGCTGGCGGACGAAGGCCCCGGGGCGATCCATGCCATGGCGGAAAGACTCAACGCAGTAAAGGGCACATCCGTGCTCTTCGACCCTGCAAAGTCCAGAAACACCGAGCTTGCGGAGATCGCCAAGGCTGCAGGCGCTGACGGAGTTCTGTGGGTGCTGACCAAGTTCTGCGACCCGGAGGAGTTCGACTACGTTCCGGCAAAGAAGGTCCTGGACGAGGCCGGCATTCCGTTGCTTCTTATTGAGGTGGACCAGCAGATGGTCAACTACGGGCAGATCCGCACAGCCATTGAAACGTTCAGAGAGATGCTGTAATGGAATACTTCAGGCTTAACGCCGGATTCGATATTCCGGCGGTCGGAACAGGTACCAATACTTTCGGAAGAGAGGCCTCGGATTTCAAGTCCGCCTACGTAGGCGACTTTGCTCCGCTGTTCAGCGCCGTTGAGGCCGGATACAGGCTGTTTGACTGCGCAAAGTCCTACGGAAACGAAGAGGGCATGGGAGAGGCGCTACGCAAAAGCGGTCTCAGAAGATCCGATTATTTCATAGTCAACAAGATCCCTAACAGGGCGGGTATCTTTAAGGACGCCGCATCCGTAAGGGAGAGCGTTGAAGGCAGTCTCAAAGCGATGCAGACGGACTATTTCGACATCTACATGATACACCAGCCGGTCAGCTACGACGATCAGGCAAAGGGACTTCCGATGGACGGCGAAAAAGATCCTGATGGTCTGGAACGTGATGGAGGATCTGTATAAAGAAGGAAAGCTTCGCGCGGCCGCTGTGGCGAACTTCACCGCGGAACAGCTGCAGTTCCTTCTGGATAATGCGTCAGTGGCGCCGGCAGTCGACCAGATCAGATGCAATCCCGCGATCCGCAACAGGGAAACGGTAGACTTCTGCAAGTCCAACGGCATTCTGCCGATGGCTCATTCCCCGATGAACTTTTCTCTGGCGGCCATGAAAAATGCGCCGGAAGTCGCGGCGGAATACAAGGCGCTGGCAGGCAGGATCGGCGAAAGATACGGCAAGAGCTGGGGGCAGGTGCTGCTGCGCTGGGATATCCAGCACGGCATCTGCGCCATTCCCAAGTCTCACTCTCCGGAAAGGCAGAGGCAGAATATAGACATCTTCGATTTCGAGCTTTCCCCCGAAGAAATGGCGATGCTTTACTGACAGACATAGCAGACAGAACAAAAGACCCGGCGTACCGGGTCTTTTTGCATTCAGTATTATCTTTGGCACAACCCGGGGGACCGGAGGTCACCTTGCAAGCAGTATCCCTGCGAACAGGGAGGCCATTGCGACGCAGTTGATTATCTGCGCGGTCCAGTTCTTTTTTGCGTCCTCGTTTACGAAGCGCTTTTTGCGGTACCAGACCATGAAGCCCATCAGCACCAGCCACAGAGCAAGGAACAGGACGCTGGGCATCCTTATAAGACCGGCAGCCCAGGCCGTGTCCGCTCCTCCGGATCTCATCAGGATCAGGGACAGCAGGATGAGCAGCCAGCCGGCGCCCATAAGAGGCAGGAAGCCCTTATTGAGCCATTTGACGCTCTTTTTTTGCGTGGCCAGTATAATCTTCCACAGGACCTTGAAACAGCCCGCCAGCGTGCTCAGAACGGCTCCTATGACGAAGAGAACGCTGCCCGCGCGCGCGGCTATCATTATCATGCTTGCTCCGAAGAGCAGCACCGGTATTGCGTCCACCAGGGCCAGGGCCAGTGTAAAACCTTCCATTGCGACCTCCTAAAATGATTCTCCGGGACGATCCTTCGCCCCGGAGAGATTATACCACTATTGCCGCGCTTTAGCCAGCGGGGCGTTTACGCGCTGCTCTGCCTGCGCCGCGGCTGGCGCCTTTACGCGTTCTGCGCCTTCGCCAGCAGGCGCTCCTTTTCCTTCTGCTCGGTCTTCATCTGGTCCTCGTCGGTCATGCCCCATTCGCCTCGCAGAAGATCTATTATCCTGCCCTGGGTGTCCGCGGCCTTCTTGTAGTCGCCCATTATCTCGTAGATGTCCCTTATGCCCATCAGCTCGTCGGTAAAGCGCGGTCTGCGGGTCTCCATCTCGAAAGAGTGCTCGTAGAGCGCTATGGCCTTCTCGTAGTCGCACTTGCCGGCGTAGTACTGAGCCGCCTCGAACAGGCAGACAGTGTCGTCCGGATGCTCCGCCACCAGCTTTTCCATTATGCTGTCCGCGGTCTTCTCGTCGAAGCGGGCCAGCGCAATGTGCGCCCTGTAGGCCTCCACCAGCACGGGTCTTGCGCCTTCCAGTTTCGCGGCCTTTTCCAGATACATCTCCGCCTCGTCCGCGCGGTGGTCGGCAAGCAGGTTGTCGATCAGGTAGAGGTAGGGGGAGCGGACGTCCGGGTGCTCCTCGACCAGCTCGCGGTAGAACTCCACCGCCTGGTTGTGATTGTGCATGTTCCAGTCCCAGGACACGTGCCCCTTGGTCTTTATAAGTATCCACTGGCAGTCCTTCTCGCCGGGCTTCTGGCGTATGGACTCTTCCGCGTAGCGGGCGGCCTTCCTGCCGTACATCT
>JAFZRK010000107.1 GCA_017619905.1 Bacillota bacterium | reverse complement strand
GAGCCTGAGCGAGAACGCGATGTTGTCATACACGGTCATGTGCGGGTACAGGGCGTAGTTCTGGAATACCATCGCTATGTTCCTGTCCTTGGGCTGCAGGTCGTTGACCACTTCGCCGTCGATCTCCACGGTTCCGCCGGATATCTCCTCCAGACCCGCGATCATGCGCAGCGTGGTTGATTTTCCGCAGCCGGAGGGGCCTACGAATACCACGAACTCCTTATCCGCAATGTCCAGGTTGAAGTCGTGGACCGCGGTGACGTTGTTGTCGTATATTTTTACTACATTCGTTAATTTTACAGTTGCCATAACAGCACCTTATCCTTTCACGGCTCCGCCGGTGACGCCTTCGACATAGTACTTCTGCAGGCACAGGAACAGTATAGTAACGGGTATGGCTACTATTACGCCGCCTGCGCAGAACATGGTGTACCGGTTGTTTATCTGGTCCAGAGACAGCCAGCTCTGCAGACCTACGGCCACGTTCATGCCTGCCGACGTATTCATGGAGATGTACCTTGCGAACACGAAGTCGCCCCAGGGTCCCATGAATGCGGTAAGTACGGTGTAGATGACTATCGGCTTTGCCATCGGGAGTATTATCTTCCAGAGCACCTGCGCCCTGGTGGCTCCGTCTATCCTGGCGGCTTCGTCCAGCGTCTTGGGCACCGTATCGAAGAAGCCCTTCGACACATAGTAGCCCATTCCGGACGACGCTATGTACACCAGTATGAGGCCGGGCACCGCGTTCGCCTGCGTCATGTTCAGATCTTTCAATACTCTGTAGAGTATGATCATCGTCAGCATTCCGGGGAACAGACCAAGCACCAGCATAAACTTCATGAGGCCTTTTCTCATCTTGAAGCGGAAGCGGCTAAGGGTGTAACTCATGCAGAGCACTATTATGGTCTGGAACACCGCCACGACCACCGCGATGATGAAGGTGTTGGTGTACCATTTCCAGAAATCTGTCTTGGCGAGGTTTATGTAGTTGTCCAGGCCCCACTTGGTCGGGAACACGTAGCCCGCCATCCAGGTGGACTCGCACCTGAACGACTGGAACACTATGCAGAAGAACGGGATCAGCCAGACGATGCTCATGATCACGAGGACCACGTAAATCACCGTGTTGCTGACGCGGTTCTTGGCCGTCATACCCATTGCCCGCTTGATCTCGGAAGGATCGTAATCGTTTTTCTTACTCATCACTGGAAATCCTCCTCATTCTTGACCGATGGCAGCAGGTTGTAGACCACAAGGGTTATTACGGCTACAACTACGAATATCAATATACCTACTACGGAGGCCAGATAGTACTTGGACTCCGCGCCGGTGGTTATCTTGAACAGCCAGGTGACCAGCAGGTCCGTGTAACCTACCGATCCCGAGGCGCCCGACGCAGCCGGGTTGGTTGGTCCTCCTCCCGTAAGCAGGAATATTACGTTGAAGTTGTTCATGTTCCCCGTAAACTGCGTCACCAGATACGGGCCTGTAATGAACAGCATGTACGGCAGCGTTATCTTCGTGAACTGCTTCCAGCCGCTGGCTCCGTCTATCTTGGCGGATTCGTAGAGGTCCGCGGGGATGTTCATCAGTATGCCGGTAACTATCAGCATCAGGTAGGGAATGCCTATCCAGATATTGATGAGTATTACCGTTATACGGGCCCACGCGGCCTTCTCAAAGAATGGCAAGGCGGTCTCGATCCACCCCATGTTCATAAGGAAGCCGTTCACTATGCCGTTCTTGGCGAACATCTTGGATACGTACAGCAGCGAGATGAACTGCGGTATGGCTATGGTCAGCACCAGTATCGTTCTCCAGCCCTTCTTGAACGTTCTGCCCGTCTTGTTGATCATCATCGCCACGAACATACCAAGGAAGTAGTTCGAGAACGTGGCGAAGAACGCCCAGATGAGCGTCCACGTAAGGACTTCTCCGAAGGTGGCCGAGTAGACGTTTCCGCCGCCTTCCCACGAGAGCATCGTGTTGAAGTTCTCAAGGCCCACCCAGTTGAACAGACTGTTGAAGTATCCGTCGTGAGTGCCGTCGTAGTTGGTGAAAGCCACCAGTATCATGAATACTATCGGCAGCACCGTAAAGATGATTATTCCGGTAAGCGGAAGAGCCAGCAGGGTCTTGTAGAAGCCCTCGTCCACCAGAGAGCGCAGGTCGTCCTTGCCGCTCTTCAGGCGTATGCCCTTCTCGCGCATCTCCTGGGTGATCTTCGCCTGCTTGAGGTTGGCTCTCCAGGTGTAGATGAATGCAATGATAAAGAATATCGTAAGAACTCCGTACAGGAGTATCTTGAACGAGTTATCGTGGTATGTGGTCACGTAGGTGTCGTATATGGGATTATATTCCTGAGCCGGCCCCTGATGACCAAGCGACGGCAGCATCGAGAGCCAGTAGCCCCCTGTCGTCACCATATAGAAGATAAAAACTATCTCAAACAGCAGAAACAATATTCCGCGAAGGATCTGGCCTCTGGCCATGTTCCCCAGACCCATGATCACGAACGAGCCTTTGGTTATTCCGTCGCCGTTCCTGAACGTGGAGCCGATGTCCGCCAGACTCCTTCCTATTCCTTTGGCGCCCTTGCCTATCCCTTTGCCGATGTTTACGAAGAGACGGCCTATGGCGCGAGGGATGGACAGGAAGAAGTGACCCAGTTTGTACGCGAATTTCTGCCCTTTGGATAATCTCAGGTATTCAAGGTCGCTGTAATTAGCCATGATAGATGTCCCTTCCTGAATTATCCCGCAAAAAAGGGCTGGAGCCGCTGAGGGCTCCAACCCGTAATGAACGTAATGCTACTCGAGGGTTATCGTTCCGGAATCTCCGTTGAGAGTAAGGACTATCGTGAAGGATCCGTCCTTCTCAACTACGTAGTTGTCTCCGCCGTTGCCGATGGAAACATCCCAGCTCTTGCCCTGACGGCACTTGAACTGGTTGCCGGCCTTAAGATCGTACTTCTGGGTGGTCTTCCAGACGCCCGCGGAAACCTCTTCCATCGGGAGGTCTATGGACCAGCCGTCGCCGTTGATGTCGCCTATTACTGTCCAGGCGTTCTTCTCTTCGTCGCTCATGGAGAAGAGGGCGTCGATCTTATCCTGATACTTCTGGAGAGCTGCCTTCAGGCCCTCGTCGGTGCCGCCGGACTCCTTGACGTCATCGCCTATTACCTTGGCGATATCCCACCAGGAACCGTGGATCTGGCCCTGAGGTACGGAGTAAGCGTTCTGCTGGAGCAGAGCTGCGAGACCCGGGTTGGCCTTTACCTTGTCATCGGACTGTGCCTTCAGGTTTGCGGGACCCCATGCGAGCTCGTTGAACCTCTCCATCTGACGGTCGTAGTCGGTGAGGTACTGAGCCAGCTGGTGCAGAGCAGCGCCTCTCTTGGCGTCAGTCTGCGGCTTTACGCCTACCAGCTTGCAGCCGTTGTAGGAACCGAGGTGATACTGCTTGCCGTCAACTTCGAAGGACGGAAGATCAGCAACGCCCATGTTGTCGCCCAGAATCTTCTGAACTACTTCGTAGTCCCAGGTACCGGTAACTACGATGGCAGCTCCGGACTCGAACTCAGCGCCCTTGGAAGAGCTGAGGTGGAACGGGGAAGAAACGAGCTTGTAAAGTCCCTTCGCAGCGATGAGACCGTTTGCGGAGTTGAAGTCGTCCTTTACTCCGGTGTACTTGCCGTCGTTGTCCATCTCCCACTCGGAGTGGCAGCCGGTTCCGAAGAACCAGGATGCGATGTACCATGCGGAGGTCTGCGCCTCGAACGCGAAGTACTTCTTTGCGGCCTCGCAGTCAGCGATCAGCTTCTCCAAACTGTCGATGTCAGTTTCGGGGATGACGCTCTTATCATAATACATGAAGTAGCCGTTATCGGAAGTTGCCGGATAAGCGTAGAGCTGTCCGTTGATGGAACCTGCGGCAACTACGCCGGGGTCGTTGGCTTCGGATACGGTCTTGCTGGCGCCTTCGCCGAGCTTGTCAAGAGCGCCTGCGTTGACCAGTCTAGCGAACTGGTCCTGAGCGAACCAGTAAATGTCCGGACCGGCTTCGATGTCGGTGATCATGTTGGTACCGGCGTCTGCCTCGGACACGGCCTCAACGGTGGCTTCGATGACGATGCCCATGTCGTTGGACTGGTTGAATGCCTCGATCTGCTTCTTGGTGAGCTCCTGGTTGTTCTCGGCAGCCCATACCTTGATCTTGTAAGTACCTGCGAGCGGCTTGTCGTCCGCCGTGTTGTTCGCCGGGGTATTGTTGTTGGCCGGAGTGCCGCATGCGGCAAGGCCAAGTACCATGACGAGAGCAAGTACTATTGCTAATACTTTCTTCATAATATTTTCCTCCTTAAAGTATTAAACATTTTATCCGGACCTATTAACAGTCCGTTCAACTTTATAATATACCACTTTGCGAAAAAAATAACATATATTTATTGCGATTTTTATATAGAACACGTTACAATTGTCAGATTATTCAACAGTTGTCCGTTAATTTGGCGCTAATTTCCGCGTTGCCTGACGCTTCGCCCGCGTCAGTCCGCGGAGTTGAGTATAGCGTCGTCTATCTTGCCCCAGGCGCCGTTCCCCGCTCCGCTGCATTTAACGTATATGCCGACGGTGAGTCCCGCTTCGCCGTCAAGAACTCCTATCCTTATGTGCGCGGTGTGCCATTCCTTCCAGGACGTTATCTCTAGCGGTTCCTGCGCTATGATCTGCCCGTTCTGCTTTATGTAGGCGTAGATGTCCGTGGTCCCTCCGTCGCCTCCCATTATGGAGATCGTAAAGTCGTAGGTCCCCGACTGCAGGCCTTCCACCGTCTGCTCCGCGGTGAATTCCACGGTCTTTCCGGATGCGTTCCAGAAGTGCAGATGTTTGGTGCCCGACAGAGAATCCCCTTCCTTATCCTCCACGTAGAGCTGGTCCATGGGCTGAAGAGCCGTTATCGTCCAGCCCTCGTCGCCTTCCTCGAAGCTCGGGGACTTAAGGTAGTTGAACTTTACCATGGACACGGACGCTCTCGCCTTAAGGCCTCCCGCGGTGCCGCTTATCTCGTATCTGGCGACGCCTCCGTTCTGCATCTTGTCCAGTTCCGCCTGCGTCACATCCCATTCCACAGGGATCTCCTGTTTTGAGCCGTCTGTCATTACAGCGCTGACGGTCTTCGGCAGCTCCAGCTTCTGAGCTACGTCGCACACGACTTCCGATGTTTCTATTGCTTCCGCCTTTATCTCCACAGCGTTGCCCGTTCTTACGAGCTGGAACAGCTTGAGCGATTCCAGCGGGTGGCCCTCGCTGTCGAACATGGCCTGGTTATCCACCGCGCTGCCGCCGTAGTACTTGCCCGCGTCATTAGGATCGTAGACGGAAGCGTAGCTGCTGGCCCAGCCGGAACCGTACTTTTCCCAGATCTCGTGGTTCTTCTCCCAGGACTCCGTGCCGACGGTTATCCAAGCGCCTTCCCAGTACACGACGCCTATGCCGTTCTTGGTCTTGTTGGCGATAGTATCTATGATATCCACTATGCAGTTCGTCTGTCCCTGGACGGAGAACGGGTAACCCTTTACCTCTCCGCCCTCGCCTATGGTGTTGCCGTTGAAGTCCGTGTCCTCCGCGGTGTAGGCGTAGGATGTCTCCATCACCATCACTTTCTTATCGTAGGTCTCCGCTATCTCGGACAGTATCCCCGCAAGGTTGTCAAGCGTTCCGTGCCAGTAGGGGTAGTAGGATGTAGCGAACACGTCGTAATCGACCTCGTAGTATTCCAGTTTGGACGCCCAGCTCCGGTACCTGTCCGGCGTCTCGGGGTTCGCGAAATGCACAGCCACCAATGCCTCCGGGAAGACCTCCCTGGTCGCTCTGGCGCCCGCCTGCATTATGTACTGGATGTTGAACCAGGTCTTTTCGCCTGCAAGCGCCGCGTTGGTCTCGTTGCCTGTCTGGACCATGCCCACGTCCACCTTGGCCGCCTTCAGCTTTTCCAAACACTCCTTAGTATACTGATACGCGGCTTCCGTCTTTTCCTCTATGCTCATGCCCTGCCAGGCGCGCGGGACCATCTGCTTGCTCGGATCCGCCCAGAAGTCCGAATAGTGGAAGTCCACGATAAGCTTCAGGCCGTATTTGGTCGCCCTCCTGCCTATCTCCACGGCGGTGTCTATATCGCAGTTGCCGCCGCCGAAACCGTTGCCGTCAGCGTCGAACGGGTCGTTCCAGACGCGCACGCGGATATGCGTCACGCCGCTCTGCGCAAGGGTCAGGAATATGTCCTGCTCCTTGCCGTCGTAGCCGTAATACTTGACGCCGCTGGCCTCCTCCGCCAGCACGGAGGAAAGGTCCATGTCCATGATGAAGTCGTCCGCGAGGCCTTCCACCTTGCGTACGTAGAGATCGTCGCTGCCTTTCACCTTTTCCACCTTTGCCGCTCCGCAGCCCGAGAGGATGCTTAATAACAGTACCGCCGACATTGCCGCTGCCATGATCTTTTTCGCTTTCATTTTAATACCTGCTATCTGAGTAAGAGAAGACGCTCCGCTATGTAAGCCGCGGCGCCGTCCGTCCCGGGATGAGGTGAGAGCTTTCCGAAGAACATGTAGTACTCCTCGCCCTCCTCGTAATCGATATAGCTTGCGGCGATGCCGGGGCCGCTGCTTTTAACAAGAACGCCGTAAGGCACGCCGTCATGCATGTAGTAATGGAAGATGTCGCGCGGGGCAAGGAACTCCGAGAGCGGCGCGAAGTTCTCTATGTACTCCTCCACATCGCTCTTTTTGACGATGAATATGTCCGACTGGTTGTCGCCCACCATCCCGAACATGGAGTACGAGAACGTGTGCGCCTTCACCATCTTGATCCCTTCGGGGAGGTCCTTTCCGAGCTCCGCCTCCAGCTCCGCGCTGTGCACTTCGGGCACGTCCGCGAAGATGGTGATCTTCTTTGCTGGAACGGTGTCCGTTATGCGGTCGAATACGAACGAGACCAGCAGCCCGGCGATTATGCCCCACATGATGTAAAGAAGCAGCTGGCGCGCTATGTTTTTGAAGATCCTCGCTGCCTTCCCCGTGCCCGGCTTATAGAACGAATCCGGCCTAATGTAGGGCAGTATGAATCCGATGATGTAGATGTCGATGCAGCCGGCAAGGACCGCGGCGATTATGGCCAGAGTCCGGCAGAGCTTTTCGTTCACCGGCGACACGACGCAGAACATGACTATGCAGAAAACGAGCGCCGCCGCACTGACCGCCGCCATGACGATCTTAGCGCGCTTCCTTTCCGCCCTTTGATTATCGAGTTCTTCTTTCGAATAGATCTCCATACGTCATTATTATAATATCCCGCGCGTTCATTCGCAAGGAGCCGCCCCGGTACCGCGTCAGGCATATGCATTATTGACAGCGGGGCCTGCAAGCGCTATGGCTCTTTGAATGACAATGTGCTAATATTAGTGTATAGGATCGGTCAGAACGGAGGTACTCACTATGTTTTCCGTTAAAAAAGCTGCCGCCGTCCTTCTCGCGGCGGTCATGATACTGGGTCTTGCGTCCTGCGGGAAGCCCGCGGCAAGATCAACGCCCAACAACACCTACGAGCTCGCGAAGGACGGAGAGGCCATAGTCTCGGACGTGGACACGCCGAACGCGGGAGGCGCAAAGCAGAAAGCCGAGAGCGACAACGCGCGCGTCTTCTACGAGATATTCGTCGGCTCCTTCTCCGACTCCGACGGCGACGGCACCGGGGACCTCAGAGGCATCATCAACCGCCTGGACTACCTGAACGACGGCGACGCCTTCTCAGGCAAGAGCTTGGGCGTGGAAGGCATCTGGCTCACCCCCATCTTCACGTCTTCGTCCTACCACAAATACAACGTGGACAACTACTACGAGATCGACCCAAAATTCGGTACCATGAAGGATCTGGAGGATCTCATCAAGGAGTGCCACAAGCGCGGGATAAAGCTGATCCTGGACATGGTCATCAACCACACCGGCAAAGGCAACGAGTGGTTCAGGAACTTCGGGCTGGCCCACAAGACCGGCGACGTAAACGATCCGTACTACGACTTCTACACATACTACCGCGGAGGCGAGACAGCGCCCGCAGGCAGGCGTTTCGAGAAACTTCTGGACCTTAACGAGTACTACGAGTGCAATTTCGACAGCGCCATGCCGGAACTCAACTACGATAACCCTGCCGTGCGTCAGGCAGTGCTGGACATCGCAAAGTATTACCTGGACATGGGTATCGACGGTTTCCGCTTCGACGCCGCCAAGTACGTATACTTCGGCGAAGTCGACAGGAACGTGGAGTTCTGGAACTGGTACGTCGGAGAACTCAAGAAGATAAAGCCGGAGATCTACACCGTAGCCGAGGTCTGGGACTCCGACAGCATAACCGACCACTACTTTGAGGCAGTCAACTGCTTCGACTTCTCCATGTCGCAGGCCAACGGCCTTATCGCGGACACAGCGAAGGCCGGAGACGCCAACCGCCTCACCTCCTACGTCGAGAAATACATCAGGACCGTCACAACCAAGAACAAGGACGCCATGATAGTCCCGTTCATCTCCAACCACGACATGGACAGGGCTGCCGGCTACCTTACGCCCGCGAGCTTCAACATGCAGTTCGCGGCCAACCTCTACATACTGTCCCCCGGCTCGCCGTTCATCTACTACGGCGAGGAGATAGGCATGAGGGGATCCAGAGGCGGAGCCAACACGGACGCCAACAGGCGTCTTGCGATGCTTTGGGGCGATGACGACAAGGTGACCGACCCGGAAGGCACCACCTACAGCAAGGACAGCCAGATCCAGAGCACCGTAAAGGAGCAGCTGGGTCAGGACGACAGCATGCTTACGTACTACAAAAAGCTGCTGATGATACGCGCGGCCAACCCGGAGATAGCGAACGGCGAATACAAAGCGCTGAAGATCAGCGGCATGAAGGCCGGCGGATTTACGTCCACGCTCAACGGCAGCAGCGTATGCGTCATCCACAACCCGTCGATGAGCGCTCTGACCATTGATCTTTCAACTGTAAGCGGCGCGGAGAGCTTCAAGTCGATAGCCGCAGCGATAGGCCAGGGAGGCGCGTCCATGGACGGCTCAAAGCTTACGATAGACGGACACACCAGCGTAGTGCTCAGGTAGCGCGGACGCCGGCGGATCCGGAAAACAATAAAACAAAAGAGGGACGAATACCGTCCCTCTTTTATTGGAGCTACTGGTCGGACTTGAACCGACGGCCTGCTGATTACGAATCAGCTGCTCTACCGACTGAGCCACAGTAGCGTGCTCAAAGATAATAGCATAAAGACGCGCGGGGCGCAAGCAAAAACCTTGCATTTGCCGCAGCCCCGGCGCGTTTTTATTTACCTGTTATCGCGTGCGCCTTTATGTAATCGCCCCAGACCGTGTAATACTTGCCGAGTATGTGCGTGCTGTCGTGGGTGTACTGCGTGTCCATGTCGCCGTTCTTGTCGTCGAACAGCCCGTTGCTCTCTATGTAGAAGCAGGTGTGGCCATCCTGGCGGCTCTCGAAATACGCGTTGAGCTCGTTGATCCTGCTGTTGTTCACCCACTTGTCCGTGGACGAGCGGCTGTACCCCACGTGCAGGTTGGATACCAGTATTATCATGGCGTCCGGGTTAAGAGCGCGTATGCTGTCGAAAAAATCCCCGAACCTGGTCTTGAGCTTGTCCATGTTGTACCCGAGGTCGTTGATGCCCATGCAGATGTAGATCTTGCCGAAGCTCTTTCTCTTCAGGAGCGCCTCCAGGTTTATGTCCCCGTAACCGGCCACCTTTACTGCCTTGCTGTTGTAATTGGCAAGGCCCAGACCGGTGGAACAGAACCACAGCGCGCCGTCGATCTTTCCGTAGGTCTGGAGACCGACGAACCTGGAATCCCCTATGAACAGGGCGTCGGAGAAGTATCCTTCCGGGGCCTCGCCCACGGTGAGTTCCGTGCCGATGAGTATGCCGTCCTTCTTTACCAGAAGGTCCTCCGGCAGCGGGTCGGAATCATCCGCGTTCACGTCTATGACGACCGGCTCGGTGTTGTTCGCAGGGACCGGCTCCGGCTTCCTGTTGGTCTTGTTGTATATCAGCACGGCTGCGGCTACCAGAATGATCAGCGCCAGAGCCGAGTAAAGAACTTTCTTCATGTGCATAAAACTACCTCAGAACCTGAAATACATGAACGGGTCGTTGAGGCCCATTATCAGGCAGTACACCGCAATGCCGAGCACCGCGGCCAGCGGTATCCAGACGAACCATTTATCTTTATATCTGCGGTACAGCCGGCCCGGAAGATCCGTGGACAGCACCGCGGCGATTATCAGAAGCCACCAGAAGTCCTTAAGCTGCAGGAGCCAGTCGCCGGAGCTTACGTTCTCCCCGCCTATGCCTATCAGCCGCCCGTAGAAGGTGCCCAGCTGCCCCAGGTCGGATATCGCGAAGACCATCCACTGAAGCGGTATCAGCAGTATCATGTAGACGTGTCCGACCGCCCTGTGTTCTTCCATGAAACGCTGCAGTCCCAGCTTTTCCACGGAAATCAGCAGGAACAACACAGCGCCCCAGATGACGAAGTTCCAGTCCGCGCCGTGCCAGATGCCCGTAAGCATCCAGATGACGAACAGGTTGAAGATCGTCCGGACTTTGCCCTTCCGGTTGCCGCCCAGCGGAATGTATACGTACTCGCGGAACCAGGCGCCAAGCGTCATGTGCCAGCGGCGCCAGAACTCCGTCATGCTTACTGATATGTACGGGCTGTCGAAGTTCTGCGGGAACTCGAAGCCCATCATGCGGCCCAGACCTATGGCCATGTAGGAGTAGCCGCAGAAGTCGAAGAACAGCTGGAAACTGTAACCGATCATGGACAGCCACGCCATGCCCACGGAAATGGACGAGTAGCCGATGGTGTCCGCCGCGGTCCAGATGTTGCCCAGCTGGTTGGCGATTATCACCTTGAATCCCAGCCCGATGATGAAGGTCTTGAGACCGTCCGCAAAGCCCGCAAGAGTTTCCTTCCTCTTGCGCAGGGCCTCCTTGACTTCCGAGAAGCGCACTATGGGTCCCGCGATAAGCTGCGGGAACATCATTATGTACGCGCCCAGGTTTACGAAGCTCTTCTCCACCAGCGACGGATCCCGGTACACATCTATTACGTACGAGGCGATCTGGAAGGTGTAGAAGCTTATGCCTATCGGCAGGATCAGTCCCAGGTCCGTGCCCAGCACGAAGTCTATGTACTTGAACACGAAAAGTATGCCGAAGTCCACCACCAGACCGATGATCAGCGCCAGCCGTTTCTGCGCGCAGCGGTCTTTTTTCGAGACGCCGCATCTGTAGAGCGCTATTCCAACGTAATAGTTGAAGAGGACAGATACGAGTATTACAATAAGATAAAGCGGCGTGCCGCTGACGAACGTTCCGTATCCGTAAAAACCCACACTGAAAAGGAACACAACCGTGTTCCTGTATATCCCGGCATATCTGCATGTGAGATAATACGCCGCCAGAAACAGCGGAAGAAATATCCCTAAAAACGCCAGACTGCTGAAAACCACCGAATATCGTCCCCTGATCGCTATTGTTACACAATATAAAGTATATTATATCACTCTAGTATACAAAATAAAAGTCTGTTGAAAGACAAAAGAGTGTTCGAATTATCGAACCGCGCATTCATTAAAAAGAGCCTCACCCTGCTGCTTCCGGTGGTGCTGCAGCAGCTTATTACCGTGGGGATAAACTTCCTGGACAACCTGATGATAGGCCCGTTCGGGGAGACTTCCATTGCCGCTGCGGCTTTCGGCAACCAGATCTACAATTTCTTCCAGTTCATATGCATGGGCCTGGGATCTGGCGCCGTGGTCATGTCCAGCCAGTTCTGGGGTCGAAAAGAGCCGGAGCCCATGCGTACCACGGCTGCCATGGCTCTACGTGTGACCGCCGCGGTCTGCGCTCTGTTCACGGTCCTGTGCGCGGGCTTCCCCGGAATGATGCTGCATATATTCACCAACGATGCAGCAGTCATTGCTAGGGGCACGCCTTATCTGCGGCTGATCGGCGTAACGTTCCTGATGGCAGGCCTGAGTTCAACCGCCACGTACCTGCTGCGCAGCGTAGGCACCGTTAAAGTGTCGCTTACGGGCTCTTCCATAGCGTTCGTCCTGAACCTGTTCTTCAACTGGATGTTCATCTACGGCAAACTGGGCGCTCCGAGGCTGGAGCTTGTCGGAGCTGCGGTCGGGACGGTAATAGCCCGATGCTTCGAGTTCCTGTATGTTTTCGGGTACTTCATCCTTAAAGACCGGAAGTTCGGCTTCCGCATCCGGCACTTTGCCTTGCGCTCTGCGGAGCTGCGCCGCCAGTACGTCAAATTCAGCATACCGGTGCTGGTCAGCGACACCCTGCTGGGCCTCAGCCTGTCGCTCACGAATGTTGTATACGGCCATATGTCCGCCGAGATAGCGTCCGCGGGATCCATCTCCGGTTCGCTGATACAGCTGATCTCCATACTGAACATCGGCTGGTCCGGAGCAGCCGCGATCGTGATAGGCAACACCATCGGCGAAGGCGACTTTGAAAGGGCAAAGCGGGAAGGCAACAGCTACATACTGATGTCTTTCATCTTCGGGCTTGTCGTCATAATCCCCATTCTTCTGCTTCGGGGTCCGTATGTAAGCATGTACAGCATACAGCCGGGCACCGCGGAGCTTGTGTACACCATGCTGAACATCACGTTCTTCATGCTGCCGATACAGACCGTGGCGTACGTCATATCAAAAGGCATACTTCGCGGAGGCGGCGATACGCGCTTCCTGCTGCTGGCGGATTCCTCGCTCGTATGGTTCCTTTCCCTGCCTCTCGGCGCTCTGGCCGCGTTCGTGTGGCACATGAGCCCTGCCTGGGTATATTTCTTCCTGAGAGTGGAGTTCCCGCTCAAAGGCGTGGTCTGCTTCATCCGCTACTGCACGGGAAAGTGGATAAAAGAAATACGGGCCAAAGGCTGACCCGTATGCTTTTATGATCTGCCGCGTTCCGCGCGGATCTCAGATATCGATCCTTTTTCCTATCCGGCCGCTGACGAACACCGCCAGCGCCAGTTTTATTATGTCCGGGATGATGAAAGGAAGCACGCACCACGACAGAGCCGTGCCAAGTCCGATCGCCCCGGAACCCTTGGCGTACAGGTACATGAACCACGCCGTCCCGAACGCGTAGCAGACGATGAGCCCGACCGCAAGGCAGATGACCTTCCGTACGGTGGCGGAGACCCGTTGCTCTTTTGCAGTCTTTCCGGGAAAGCGCGATGTCCCGACCCAGTAGATGAACCCTGCCAGCACGAAACCCAGGATGTAGCCGCCCGTGGTCCCCAGCAGCGCTGCTATGCCTCCGCGGAACCCTGAAAGCACCGGAAGCCCAATCGCCGCCATCAGTATGAAAACGACTATGGAGATGGTGCCCCGTTTGCCTCCAAGAAGCAGCAGCGTGCAGAACACGCCGAAAGTCTGCAGTGTGAACGGCACCGCGAACGGCACGTATATCCACGAGCACACCGCCAGCAGCACCGCGCACAGCGCTATGTATGTAAGATCCTTTGTGGTGAGTTTTTTATTCATTTGACAGGCCTTATCGATACTTCGCCGGACGACAGCGCCTCGCGCGATCCGTCCTCGTATTCCACGATCAGGCGGCATTCTTCGTCTATGTCCAGAGCTCTGGCGGACCTCGATGTTCCGCCGCGAAGCACGTTTACCCTCTCGCCTATGATGAAGCTGCGCCTCTTGTATTCCTCCGCGAATCCGTCCAGCCCTCCGGCCTCGACTATGTCGTAATAGTGTTTCAGGAACGACGCCGATATCCTGCTGCGAAGGTCCCGGGCACGTTCTGCAGTTATCGGGCCTGCGATGTTTCTGATCTCCTCCGGGAAGCCCCCCTCGGGCTCGTAAACGTTGAATCCGATGCCCATCACGGCCCAGTCCAGACCGCCTGACTCCAGGTCTATGGAGGCCTCGGTGAGAATGCCGCAGGTCTTCCGGCCGTTCACGTAAACGTCGTTGACCCACTTAATACGCGCCTTGCTGTCCGTACATTCCTCTATCGCCAGGCATGCAGCGACTGCCGCCGCCGTTGTAAGTTTGAGCGCCTCCTGCGCCGGAAGGTCCGGCCTTACCAGGATGCTCAGGTACACGCCGGTGTTCGCCGGAGACTCGAAGCTTCGGCCCATCCTTCCGCGGCCGGCCGTCTGCTGTGAAGCGACAGCAGCGTGCCACGACGAAGTCTCCGCCGCCTTGCCCTTAAGATAGGTGTTGGTGGAATCCACGCTGCCAAGGACCTCGAGCGATATCTTGTCAGCAAGAACGCCGAGATACTTCTTTACTAGTCCTTCGCTCAACGCGTCATTCTTCACCCCAAGACGGTATCCCCTCTTGGTCGACTCAATGTCGTAGCCCTCGGCCTCCAGCTGCTTAACGCATTTCCAGACCGCGGCCCTGGTAAGCCCCAGCGTCTCCGCGATGGCGCTGCCGGACAGGTATTCTTTTTCGCTTCGCTCCAGAAGAGCAGCTATCTGTTGTTTGGTATTCATAGTGTTTCAAAGTTATCACAAATAAAAAAACGTGTCAACTTTCCCGCTCAAGGAAAGTTGACACGCCTAACTGATCAATTTCTTCACAGCAGCTATTCTTCTCCCAGCTCAGCCGTGATCTCCTCCAGCTGGGTTTCTTTCTGCTTTAGTAACTTGCCTGCGCTGCTTGCTGCAGAATAGAACTCTATGTATCCGCACTGATCGCACGTCAGCACATGCACGGTCATATAATCAGTATTCAAGCTGGAAAGGTTCAGCGTCGGAAGACCTCCGGAATACGCAAGTATGCTGAGATCATTCCCTTTTAGCATCGTTCCGCCGCATTTCGGACAGGTTCCCGCGCTCTGTTTTTCCAGTTTACTCTTAAGATCGGCTATCTCATTACGAAGCAGTTCCGCCTTTTCAGTCAGACTTTCCTGCCTGTCCTTGTACCAGTTTTCAAGACTCGCCCCGTCTTTAAAAAAACCGGCCGACCAAACCGCATCGACTATTTCCTTATCGTTCCGGCCGTAATATTTTACGTAACAGTCGGCGCATGATTTGAACTGAATGGTCCCGACCGTTATGGTCTTTCCGATGGCCGCTTTATCACCGCAGAATACACACTGTGCCATGTCGAACTCCTTTCTGAAATACTACACTACCGCTGTCAGCAGGTCCACCATCTCCTGAGGACTGTTGACCACGTATGTGGGCTTGCCGTCCTTTATCGCAGCATCCACGCCGGTCGCGAAGGACCAGGTGACGAAGCAGGTATCGCAGCCCGCGTCGTTGCCGCAGATAAGATCGAATATGCTATCCCCTACCATCACGGCGTCCTTGGGATCCACGCCCAGCTCGCGGCAGCCTATCAGCGCAGGTTCCGGCAGCGGCTTGTGGATGTCCGTGCTCTCCGCAGTGACGAAGGCGTCGAAGCAATCCTCCATCCCGTATTTCCTAAGCCCCTTCAGGCAGGAATCGTAGCCCCTGGACGTAACTATCCCGAGCAGCACGCCCTCTTCCTTAAGCTTGCGTACCGCCTCCACCATGCCCTCGAACGGAGGCGCGGGAGTGGCGTCAGGCTGCAGCTGAAACTCCCTGTAGCTCTCAACGAGCTCCGTCAGGTCGTAGCCGCTGTGTCCCAGCTGCTTCATGTAATCGTCTATGGCGTCCAAGAGGACCATGCCGAAGGTCCACTTCACGTCCTCCCCGGTAAGGTGGCCGCCGAAGTGCTTCTGGTACATGTGGTCCCAGGAGTCCACGATCAGCTGGTTGGTGTCCACCAGCGTTCCGTCGTAGTCGAAGAGCACCGCCCCATATCTCTTTTTCATTGGCGTCTCCCTTCCTCTTGCCGGAAAGCCAGGCGTTGATGAACGGGTCGATCTTGCCGTCCATTACGGCCTGAACGTTGCTTACTTCTTCGCCCGTGCGATGGTCCTTCACCATGGTATAGGGCTGGAACACGTAGGAACGGATCTGACTGCCCCACGCGATCTGGTTGAAGGTGCCCTTAAGATCGGAGATCTTGTCCATGTGCTCCTGCTTGGCCAGAGCGTACAGCTTGGCGTACAGGACCTTCATGGCGAATTCCTTGTTCTGGTGCTGGCTGCGCTCGTTCTGGCAGCTTACTACTATGCCCGTGGGTATGTGGGTGATGCGCACTGCGGAGTCCGTCTTGTTGACGTGCTGGCCGCCTGCTCCGCTGGACCTGTAGGTATCTATGCGCAGGTCCTCCGGGTTGATGTCCACGGTAACGGAATCGTCCAGCTCCGGGGTTATGTCCACGGACGCGAACGACGTCTGGCGCTTTGCCTGGGCGTTGAACGGGCTGATCCTTACGAGCCGGTGCACGCCTCGCTCGCTCCTCAGATACCCGTATGCGTTCTCGCCTTCCACAAGGAATTCAGCGGACTTGATGCCGGCCTCGGTATCGTCCTGCACGTCCATCATGGTCACCTTGTAGCCCTTCTGATCCGCCCAGCGCAGGTACATGCGCATCAGCATGCCCGCCCAGTCCTGGGCCTCCGTGCCGCCGGCGCCCGCGTGCAGCGTAACTATGGCGTTGTTATGATCGTATTCTTCTTTAAGGAGGGTACGCAGATGCAGGTCCTCGACCTTCTCCGACAGCGTCTCAAAAGTGGTGCGGGCCTCCTCGCCGAGCTCCTCGTCCTGGGCTTCCTCGGCCATCTCTATGCAGGCCTTAAGGTCCTCCAGTTCGGAGACGCAGTCCTCGTACTCGCCTATGGTGTTTTCCAGGGACTTTTTCTCCATGGAAAGCTTCTGGGCGCGAGCCATGTCGTCCCAGAATCCGTCTATCTGCATCTGCAGGTCTATGTCCGCAAGCTTTTCCTTAAGAACAGGTATGTCAAAGAGAGTCTCTGAGTTTCCCCAGAGTCTCCGTAAGCTGAGGCAGCTGCAGTTTTATGTTGTCAAGTAGAACCATGAAATTGCTCCTGTTGTTATCGTGCTTTGTTGCTGCTAAGGCTCGTTCCTACGTCACTGGTTCTTTCCGCAGCAGTTCTTGTACTTCTTTCCGCTGCCGCAGGGACAGGGGTCGTTGCGGCCGGGCTTCTTCTCCACGCGTACCGGCATGGGCTTGTCGCCGCCTGTGTCGTTTGCTTTTGGGGCCGCCTTGGGCATGCTTCCCTTTGCAATGCCTGCCTGAGCGCGCGCCTTGGCCGCCGCTTCCGCCTTCGCCTCGTCTGCCGCGGACTTAACGTCTTCCTTGGAACTTGCGCCTATCCTTATTACCGAACGCCTCTCGGAGTTGGTCTGGATGGTTATTCCGAACACGAAGCGCACCATGTCGTCGCAGATGCTCTTAAGCATCAGCTCGAACATGTCGAAGCCCTCGTTGGCGTAGGCCCTGGCGGGATCCTGCTGACCCAGAGACCGCAGACCAATGCCGGTCTTCAGCTGATCCATGTCGTCTATGTGGTCCATCCACTTGGAGTCCACTATGCGCAGCAGTATCATGCGCTCCACTTCGCGCATGCGCTCCGTGCCGACCTCGCGCTCTTTCCTGGCGTACATGTCGGTAAAGAGCTCCATTATGCGGTCCTTGAGGGAATCCTTGTCCAGTCCCGCCTTTTCCTCGTCGGTGAACTTAAGCGGCGGAAGCGCCGGGGAGACGGCCTTGAGCCGCGCAGCCAGCTCCGTCCAGTCCCATTCCATGGGGTCCTTGGACTCCGCGCTCACAGCGTTGGCTATCTCAACGGCTATGTCGTCCATCATCTTAAGGATGTGGTCCTTAAGGTCCTCGCCCTTAAGAACGCGTCCGCGCTCCTCGTAGATTATCTGGCGCTGACGGTTCATTACGTCGTCGTACTGCAGAACGTACTTGCGTATGCCGTAGTTGCGGCCTTCCACCTTCTTCTGCGAGTTCTCTATGGTCTTGGTGAGTATGCCCGCCGCCAGCGGCTCGTCGTCCGAAAGGCCCATGTGGCCTATCATGTTTTGTATCTTTTCGCCGCCGAACAGCCGCATCAGGTCGTCGTCCAGCGCAACGTAGAACTGCGAGGAACCGGGGTCGCCCTGACGTCCGGATCTGCCGCGCAGCTGGTTGTCTATGCGCCTCGCCTCGTGGCGTTCCGTGCCTATTATGTGCAGACCGCCCAGCGAAGCGACTTCGTCGTGATCCGCCTTGGTGGAGTCCTTGCCGCCCAGGATTATGTCCGTTCCACGGCCTGCCATGTTGGTTGCTATCGTAACGGCGTTCTTCTTACCTGCCTGAGCAACTATCTCCGCCTCGCGCATGTGCTGCTTGGCGTTCAGGACTTCGTGCTTTATGCCGCGCCTCTGCAGCATTCCGGAGAGCATCTCGGACTTTTCAACGGAAATGGTACCTACCAGTATGGGCTGGCCTGTGGCGTGCCTTGCTTCTATCTCGTCGCAGATGGCGCGGAACTTGGCCTTCTGCGTCGTGTAGACGATATCCTCCAGATCGTCGCGGATGACGGGCTTGTTGGTGGGTATCACCACTACCTGCATGTTGTAGATCTCGGTGAACTCCTCTTCCTCCGTCTTGGCCGTACCGGTCATTCCGGCCAGCTTCTTGTACATGCGGAAGTAGTTCTGAAGGGTTATGGTGGCCAGAGTCTTGGACTCGGAACGCACCTCTATTCCCTCCTTGGCCTCGATGGCCTGGTGCAGTCCGTCGGAGTAGCGGCGTCCGAACATCAGACGGCCAGTAAACTCGTCCACTATCACGATCTCGCCCTCGTGGACTATGTAGTCGATATCCAGGTGCATTATGTTATGCGCCTTCAGAGCTATAAGAACGTGGTGGTTTATGTCCATGTTCTCCGGGTCGGAGAAGTTCTCTATCTTGAAGTAGCGCTCCGCCTTGGCGACGCCTTCTTCCGTGAGGGATACGGTCTTTTCCTTCTCGTCCACGGTAAAGTCGCCGGTGGTGGTTATGGTGCCGCCCAGTCGCGGGTTGCCGTCCTCTATCACTTCGCCCCTTGTAAGGGTGCGCACGAAGCGGTCCGCGGTCTTGTAAAGATCCGAGGAGTCATCGCCCTGACCGGATATGATCAGCGGGGTCCTGGCTTCGTCTATCAGTATGGAGTCGACCTCGTCAACTATGGCGTAGGAGAGCTCCCTCTGCATCTGGTCTTCCTGGTAGATGACCATGTTGTCGCGCAGGTAGTCGAAACCGAACTCGTTGTTGGTGCCGTAGGTGATGTCCGCCTGATACGCGGCTTTTCTCTCCGCGGGGTCTATGCCGTGGATGACGCAGCCGACCTTAAGTCCCAGGAACTCGTAGATCTGGCCCATCCATTCCGCGTCGCGCTTTGCCAGGTAGTCGTTTACGGTTACTACGTGAACGCCATTGCCCGCCAGCGCGTTAAGATAGACGGGAAGCGTGGCCACGAGGGTCTTGCCTTCGCCTGTCTTCATCTCCGCGATGTTGCCCTGATGTAGTACCACGCCGCCTATGAGCTGAACGTGGAAGTGCTTCATTCCCAGCACTCGCCACGCGGCCTCCCTGCATACCGCGAACGCCTCCGGCAGTATGTCGTCCAGCGTCTCGCCGTCGGAAAGGCGGCCCTTAAGGTAAGGCGTGTAGTCCTTGAGCTCGCGGTCGGTAAGGCCCTGCATCTTTTCGTCCAGCGCCTCCACCTGAGCCACGATCTTCTCTATTTTCTTGATCTCATTGGCGTTCCAATCGCCGAAGATCTTTTCGAATATCCCCATCTGTTCTCCCTAGTTGAAAGCGTTGTATATGGCCCGGATGGCCTTCTCGAAGTCCTGTCCGGCAACGCCTACGATTATGTTGATCTCCGAGGAGCCCTGGTCTATCATCCTGATGTTGATGCCCTCTTCCGCAAGAGCCGCGAACAGCTTGGCCGCAACGCCGGGACGGTAGGTCATGCCCTGACCCACGGTGGCGATCATGGCTATGTCGTCGTAGACTTCCAGAGTGTCCGGCTCCAGCGTCCTCCTGATGTCCTCCAAGATGTCCGGCAGCTTGTTGCCGACCATGTCGTTGTCCAGAACAACGGAAAGAGTATCTATGCCGGTGGGCATGTGCTCGAAGCTTACGTCGTTGCTGTCCAGTATGCTGAACACGCGCTTCATGAAGCCGCGCTCGGAGTTCATCATGTACTTGTGCATGGCTATAACGGTGAAGTTCTTGCTGCCCGCGACGCCGGTGATGACGCCCCTGCTCTCTTCCGGTGTCTCGTCCAGAATGAAGGTCCCCGGATGCTCCGGATCGTTGGTATTCCTGATGTTGATCGGGATGCCGGCTTCCTTTACCGGGTAGATGGCGTCCTCGTGCATTACGTTGGCACCCATGTAGGAAAGCTCGCGCAGTTCCTGATAGGAAATGTACTTGATCGGGTTGGGGTCCTTTACGATCTTGGGGTTGGCCATGAGGAAACCGTTGACGTCGGTCCAGTTCTCGTAGACGTCCGCCTCCGCCGCCCTTGCGACTATGGATCCGCTGATGTCGGAACCGCCGCGGCTGAAAGTCTTTATCTTTCCGTCCGGCATGGCGCCGTAGAAGCCCGGAATCACCGCGTATTCGTGCTTCTTAAGCTCCTCTTTAAGGATCTTGTTGGTCTCGTCCGCAAGGAACCTTCCGCGCTCGTCGAACTTTATTACGTCCGCCGCGTCTATGAAGTCCCAGTCAAGATAGGCCGCGAACAGACGACCGTTGAGGTATTCTCCGCGGCTTGCTATGTAATCCGCGCCTGCGCCGTCCGCCATGGCGTTCTTTATCTTTGTGTACTCCGCCTGAAGATCCAGCTTGTCCTGGCTGATGCCGAGCGTAAACGCAATGGCGCTGAACCTGTCGCACACCACCTGGAACAGCTGGTCCCAGGGCAGGTGGTTCAGAAGGTGCGTGTGGCACAGCAGCAGTAGGTCCGTCATCTTGGTGTCCTGATCGAAGCGCTTTCCGGGCGCGGATACCACGACGTATCTTCTTGCAGGATCGGAAAGGATTATCTCCTTTACCTTGGAGAACTGTATAGTGTCGGCGACCGAGCTGCCGCCGAATTTAGCAACTTTGATTCCCATTTCTTACCGTCCTTAGTCTAAACTGCCGCTTCCGAGCCCTGCCAGCCGACGTATGTTGTCCGCTTTATTGGTCTCTTCCCAGGTGAAGCCCGCGTCCTCGCGGCCGAAGTGTCCGTAGTTGGTGGTCTTTCTGTAGATGGGCCTTCTGAGATCCAGATCCCTTATTATCCCTGCAGGCGTAAAGTCGAACACCTTGCATACGATCTCGGATATCTTTTCGTCGGAGATCTTACCGGTGCCTTTAGTGTCCACCATTACGGATACCGGTTCCGGAACGCCTATCGCGTAGGCGAGCTCTATCTCGCAGCGGTCCGCGATGCCGGAAGCCACCACGTTCTTTGCCGCCCAGCGCGCGGCGTAGCAGGCGGAGCGGTCAACCTTCGTGGGATCCTTGCCGGAGAAGCAACCGCCGCCGTGGCGCGCGTAGCCGCCATAGGTGTCAACGATTATCTTGCGTCCGGTAAGTCCTGTGTCGCCGTGCGGTCCGCCTATGACGAACCTGCCTGTGGGATTGACCAGATATTTGGTCCTTCCGTCCAGAAGCTCCTCCGGGATGACCGGCTTAATGACGTAGTCCATAAGATCCCAGCGGATCTGGTCCAGCGTCGCGTCCTCGTCGTGCTGCGTGGAGATGAGCACGGTGTCCACCCTTACGGGGCGCCACTTGTCGTCGTACTCCACTGTCACCTGAGTCTTGCCGTCCGGACGGAGGTACGGAATTATGCCGTCCTTTCTGACCTTAGTGAGACGGCGCGCGAGCTTGTGCGCAAGCGATATGGGCAGAGGCATAAGTTCCGGGGTCTCGTTGCAGGCGTAGCCGAACATTATTCCCTGATCTCCGGCGCCGCCGACCTCGTCGTTGGTGCCCAGCGCTATGTCCGCGCTCTGCGCGTGCACGGAGTTGAGCACTCCACAGGAATAGTAGTCGAAACCGTACTCGGCCTTGGTGTAGCCGATGTCCTTTATGACTTTTCTTGCGACTTCCTGAAAATCGACGAACCCGTTAGTGGTTATCTCTCCCATTATGGTGCACAGGCCTGTAGTGACGAAGGTCTCGCAGGCCACCCTGCTGTTGGGGTCCTGGCGCAGCGCTTCGTCCAGTATCGCGTCCGAGATCTGGTCGCAGATCTTGTCGGGATGACCTTCTGTAACGGATTCCGATGTGAATAATCTTATCATTTCTGTCCTTTCCCGGGGAAACTAAAAGCCCCGTCTAAGACGAGGCCTGTTTTCTTTTCCTCATCTTTCAGATCGCTCTGTAGGATTTGGCACCTTGTATAGCACAGGTTGCCGGGCATCATCGGGCCTATTCCCTCCGCCGCTCTTGATGAGAGCCGTATTTATATGATCATGGGCGCATATGTGCCTTCCCATGCAGGGAGGAGCGGATCTCCTCGCTGTTTAGGTTACCATAAGTGCCGGCAGTAGTCAACCGGACATTGTTTCTTATTAATATGCAAAGGTGGACTGCAATGCTGCTCCGGAGCGCTTCGAAACCGCACTGCACTCCACCTTTATTAATCAAAAAACAATAACACACTAACGGCCGATTATGGTATCCAGGAACTCCTCGAAATCCGTGAAGCCGCTGGTCGCGAAGTCATATATGACGCCGTGATCGAAGTTGTACCGGGCGGTCGGATAGATCTTGTCCGCAAGCTCCGAACGGCTTATCAGAAGCTCGCTGTTCTGAATGTCCTTTATGGTGTGGGCCGCCGATATCAGCTGGCCGTAATCCGTAACGTAGTACAGCGTCTCTATGTCGTCCGACAGCGCGAATTCCGGCTTTTCCACGTGGCTGTTGTCCGGGCGGAAGCACATGAACATCTCGCCTGTCTCGTGGCCCGTGCGGGTGGCCCCGGGGGTGAAGTCGTCGAAGCACTTATCGAAGATCTCCATGTCCGCGATTATCTCGTAGACGGTTATGTACTCCCTGCGGGCGGTCTTCATGGAAGCTTCCGCGGCGCTTATCCTGAACGCGGACTTCCTTGCGCAGCTCGTCACCTTCCCGTTCCTGAGCGTAAGCTCGCTTACGACTATCCAGTGAGAATCCGCGCCCTCCACCAGAGACTCGCAGACGTAGGACCTGCCGTCGACCTCGTTGAACTCCTCTATCCTGTTCTTAAGGAAGGTGGCATGAGCCGGAAGCGACACGTCTTCCAGGCAGGCCGGATCCGCGTCCGGGGCGGCCAGCAGCGCGGCGCCCTCCGGGTCCTTGCCGAACTGCCTCATAAGGTAGTAGTTCACGACGCCGTAGTCGGTCTTAATGAAAGTGCAGAGCTTAAGGTCCAGATTGCGCTTCTGTTCCTCCGTCAGTTCCACGGGATGCCGCAGGATGAAGCCGATGTCGGCGATGTTCTCCGGCAGGGGCTGGTGCTTCCTTCTGGTCTCCTCCACGAAGCGGCAGATGAGGTAGCGGCTCTCAGCTTCCGACAGCGGCCAGTAGCCCGCGCCCAGACCTCCGAAGTTGCGCTTCGTCTGCAGAGCAAGCTCTTCCTCGTCGTAGATCTTGCTGATCTGCAGGTAGTCCAGGCCTATCTCCTCTATGTCGTAGTAATAGAAATGATAGACGTCCTCCGGGTCCATGGGGTCCGTGGTGTCCTTCCAGTGCACGCGCAGTCCGAGCACGCCCATAAGACGCGTGTCCGTTGCGGCAGCGTCCTGGAAAATGTATTTATCTGTGACCGGGCTTGCGAGTCCGCCCTTGAGGATCTTGAATTCGGGCATTTTGTCTCCGACTGGAAGCACAGCGTCCGGGCCGTGCGGCGGGTTACGGCTGTACAGACAAAAACCCGGCCAGATATAGCCGGGCTTGTTTTCCTTTTTCTTTTGCAGAAATTACTTGAGGTTGTACTTCTGCTTGAACTTTTCTACACGGCCGCCGCGGTTGATGAACTTCTGCTGGCCTGTGAAGAACGGGTGGCACTCAGAGCATACGTCGAGCTTGATCTCCGGCTTGTTAGACTTGGTCATGAAAGTGTTGCCGCATGCGCAGGTGACTTTGCAGTCCATATATTTGGGATGGATTCCTTCCTTCATTGCGAATTTCCTCCTTGTTTCTGTTCAAAATGCCTTGTTAGTTTAGCATACAGGGCACGCTTATGCAAGCGTTTTTTGTCTGGAATACATGCGAAAAACGGTTAATTTTTCAGCATTTTGTTATATTGGGTAATATGCGGGGAATATGCAGTGTTCAGCGGACAATCAGGGAACCCGGTCCTTAGCGACCGGCAAGCCGGAGGCGAAGACGGAGCTTAGTACCGCTGGGAGGGTCCCCTGTTAGCGGAAGCGTGTCCGCAAATGCGGCATATTCCCCGCTAAACTAAGCAAACTGCTGAATCAGTAAACAGTTTTTTCGCGCTGTTTCTTAAGCCACTGACGGTAGCGTACGATCAGCGCAATGTCCGTGATCACCCACGACGTCACGTAGCTCAGCCCCAGTATCGTCAGCGAATGGTAGATAAGGCCAAACACTATCCACACCCACAGGATGCGGAAGCCGCAGATGCCCAGGCCCATTATTATCATGGGCACGACGGCATCGCCCGCGCCTTTGAGCGTGCCGCTTATCACCTCTATGAACGTCCACGTGAAGTAATACGGAACGAAGTAGAGCATTATCTCCCAGGTCTTGTCCATGAGCGCCTGATCGTGCGTGAACAGCAGTATGGCCGGCCTGCCTATCGCGAGCAGTATCGCGCTCAGAACGACGGTGACCGCGGAGAAGACCTTGAAGCTTAGTTTTACGCATTCGCGCACGCGGTCCATACGTCCCGCCCCGTAGTTCTGACCTACGAAGTTCATTACGGACACGCCCGCGGCGCTTATTATGGCCCAGTATATGCCGTCGATCTTTCCGGTGAGCGACCAGGCCGCCACCACGGTGGTGCCCAGTGAGTTGACGCCGGTCTGGATGACGGCGTTGGAGAAACCGAACATGGTGTTCTGCAGGCCGGACGGAATGCCGATCTTCAGCATCCTGACGAGTATCGAACGCTCCAGGCGCAGGTTGCAGCGCTTAAGCTTGTACGCTTCATCCGCCGTGGCAAGCCGCGCCAGCACCAGCACGCAGCTTATTATCTGCGAGGCCGCTGTGGCTATGGCAGCCCCGGCTACTCCGAGCCCGAAGACCTTCACCAGCACATAGTCCCCTATTATGTTGCAGACGCAGCACGCCAGCAGATAGTAGAACGGTCTGCGGGAGTCGCCGGAAGCCCTGAGGATGCCTGCTCCCATGTTGTAGATAAGCACGAAGACAGCAGCGCCGGACACTATCCTCAGGTACTGCGTGGCCATGGCCACGGTATCCTCCGGAGCGCCCATTATACGCAGGAAGAACGGGGCTCCGAACGCTCCCACGGCCGTCAGGCAGATCCCTATGACAGTGCACAGGATGACCGCGGTCCCGGACGCGCGGGCAACGCCTTCTTCGTTCTTTTCGCCGTAGAAATGCGCAACCACGACGGACGCGCCACCCGTGAGCGCGACAAAAAAGCCGATCAGTATGTTGATGATCTGCGTGGTGCTGCCCCCGACGGCCGCCAGAGCCGCAGTCCCCACGTACTTGCTGACGATGAGGGCGTCAACGGTGTTGTAGAGCTGCTGCACTATGGTGCCGGCCGCAACGGGCAGGAAGAACACTATTAACTTTTTCAGGATCCCGCCTTGCGTCAGATCGTGCGATTCTGTGTTTTTCATAATAAAAGGGGCGCGTAACGTGCGCGCCCACTTATCTTATTCTTTTATTCCGCCCGGGTAAAGGGCAATTTAGGTAATTGTGCAAAAACTTTGCAGATACTATACAGCTGCGGCTGATATCGGACAGTTCCCGATGCAAGCCCAAGCTTTACAGCATCCTTACGAAGCTGCCGTCTTCGGACCACTCCAGTCTGACGCCCAGGTCCGCGCCGTCGGTCTGCGCGATCATGAAGTCCAGAACGTCCTGGCCTCCGTTGTCTCTGTTCTTGACGACCACGTTGCCGCTGTCCTCTATGTACGCGGGGATGAAGCCGCACTCGACCACGCCGTTCTTGTCAGCGATGACCCTGGCGATGATCGTAAGCCGCGACTTTTCGGACCAGGGATAGAAGTCCACCTTGTAGTGGCCGCCGCCCCTGCCCTGCTTTGCGCGCTCCTTAAGGTAAGCGATCATCTCCGGAGTGTCGTTGTAGCCGGCTGTCATGGCGTAGGTAAAGCATGCGAAGTTGCCGAGGCCGTGGTAGATCGGCTTGCCCTTGTAGT